>JBCDCD010000066.1:0-7101 GCA_039182445.1 Pseudomonadota bacterium
CAAATCTTTTACTATCAATAGGAGAATTCTTATGTCTGTAACATATATCATCGGTGGACTAGCTATTGCTCATGCTATACGCGATGCTTGGCAAGCAAATGTAAGATCCAACGATCCTTATTATTCTAATGCGTCTTTGATAGATTTACCCATGACACTTAATGGAACGGACTACACTAATACCGATTCAGCTGTATCTGCTCTAATCGAAACTATTAATGGTGCTAGAACAAACTTTCAATTTGATGAAGGCAAATCTGTTTCAACTGATGGGGCTATTGCTCTTCATATTAGAGAACAAAATGAAAAGCCAACAATTCGCATCGGGTTTAGAAGTGACTCTGTACAGCGTCGCTTTGAAAGAGAATTGGGTGACACACTACAGGGCTTACGCTTTTATGATGATAATGCCTTTTTTCGTGTTATTGGTACATTGCCTGCACGCACTTATTGAGCCCATGGATTCACACGGCGGTTTTTAAAACGCTGGCGGGTGGTCCAATTGGTGCGGGATGGCTCGGGTGGATGCAAGGCATCAGATCGTGGCGCGCGCACGGCATGAAAGGGTTTTAATGTCGGTAAATCCGGCACAGGGAAGCCCGTTGTATCCGACAACGCCTGTATTCTTTTTTCAATTGGCGGGTGGGTTTTAAATAGCCCCATAAACGGGGCGCGGTTTTCAATACACATCATATTAATGTCGGCCGGCATTTTAGGGATTTGATCTTTGCCCGCAATACGCATAAGCGCGCGCATCATCGCGTCGGGATTGCGTGTCATTTGGACAGCCCCCGCATCCGCCATATATTCACGGCGGCGCGAAATGGCAAAGCGGGTGAAGAGTGTCGCCATATAGCCAATCCAGAGAATAGCGGCAATAGCGAGCATCATCAGGAAGCCATTGTTACGATTGCTGCGACTTGATCCACCAATCCAAAGTCCATAGCGCAATTGCGACCACACCATTTGTGCGGCAAAACCAATCATCCCTGTAAAGATAATCGTGATAATTAACAAGCGCACATCGCGATTCATAATATGGGTGAGCTCATGAGCGAGTACCCCTTCGACTTCATCTTTGGACAGCGACTGTAGCAGCCCGCGGGTAACGGTGACGGTAAAAGTGCTGTTGTTGATACCGCTCGCAAAGGCGTTTCTGGCGTGGGTTTCAATGATTTCCAAGTGCGGCATCGGAATGCCGAGGGTGATGCAGAGATTTTCAAAAAGATTGTATAATTCCGGCTCATCTTGGCGTGTCACCGGGTGGGAGTGCGCCATACGGCGGATCATTTTAGTGTGAAAAAAGTAAGCAATGGTAAACCAAATAACGATGCCGCCAACAATCATCGGCCAGTAGTCATAGATGATATTGGTCGCCGTTTGTGAAGCTAGATCACCAATAAGAGCACTGGGTGGCATCGACATATAAGAAACAACAAATCCAATAACCCATGCGATCCCCATAATTAAAAGAGGGTAGCTGCCAAGCATTAGCATGGATTTTAAATTGTTATTCCAGATGTGAGTCTGGAGTCCGACTTTAGGTGTTACCATCTATTAGGTGCCGAATTTCACTTCGGGGGCTTTTTCCATGACGTCACGCTCTTCTTCACTGACTTCATAGAATTCTTCTTCTTTGAAACCGAACATATTGGCGATCAGATTTGCTGGAAATTGCTGGACGGCTGTGTTGAGTTCCGACGTTGCGTTGTTAAAGAAACGACGGGCGGCCGCAATCTTATTTTCAATATCGGATAAATCAGCCATTAATTGCTGAAATGTTTGATCCGCTTTTAGATCGGGGTAATTCTCGGCAACGGCCATAACATTCAGCATGGCTTTGCCCAAAAGCTGTTCAGCTTGAAGGCGTTCGCCTTGGCCATCCGCCTCTTCAACTTTCGCGCGCATCTTGGTGACTTCTTCAAACACATCTTTTTCATGAGACGCATAGCCTTTGACGGTTTCAATCAAATTCGGGATGAGATCAAAGCGTTGTTTAAGTTGTACGTCGATATCGGCGTAAGCGTTGTGACGGTTCTGGCGTAAAGCCACCAAACGGTTGTAAATAGCGGCAACAGCCAATCCCGCCGCGACAAGTACACCCAAAATGATAAGAAGTTCCATGAAATAAGCCTTTCTATATAGTCATCCCATTTTACAATCGGACAATTCTGCAAATAAGCCGTTCTGCGCTTCCATTCCTCAAGTACTTTTATGTACATTCCGGTACGGTTCTCGAACGGCTTGATTTTCGATGGCTGTCCGATTGTAAACTGAAACGACTATAACGTTCAGGATTTTATGCCAAAAAGAAAAAACGGGCAATGAAAAGCCACTTTTTGATTTGTGTGTTCCAACCGCGATAAAATAGAGGTAGTATCCGAAGATATTACCCATTGTTCGAAAAATTGGAGATTTTATGCGCCTTTTAGCCCTTATTTTGTTCTCATTCATCATTTTCCCTGCGCCGAACGCACAATCACAGGAAAGATTGCCTGATGTACCGGAAGCTTTGCAGGCCTTGATCGATAAAGGCGCGCAAATGCGTTATTTGGGGAAAAAGCATGGACTGGAAGGCTGGATTTCGATCTATCAGGGGCAGGAGCAATATTATTACGTGACGCCGGATGGCACCGGTTTTGTCATGGGATTGCTGTTCGATAAAGAGGGCGGCATGACAACATTGACACAAGTACGTGACCTTCAGGCGCAGGGTGATGGCGTTCTTGACTTTTTGGCGGAAGACAAGCCGGCGGATAATATGAGCCAGCTGCGTACAGAAACAAATGAAGCTTTTACCTACAAGTCGCCAGCAGAGCGTATGTTTTCCGAAGTGGAGAACAGTAATTTTGTGAGTTTTGGTGATCCAGGCGCACCCGTGATTTATTCTTTTATGGATCCACAATGCCCGCATTGTCATGATTTCATGGAAGATTTACGTGAAGGGTATCTTGATAATGGTTTGGTTCAACTGCGTATGATCCCGGTGGGCCTGCGTGAAGAAACAATGGCGCAAGCGGCATTTTTATTGGCTTCACCAGATCCGCAGGAACGTTGGTATAATCATTTGGACGGTGATGGCGGTGCCCTGCCAGCGAAAAGTTCGACCAATACACGCGGTGTTGAACGCAACATGTTGCTCATGGATAGTTGGAATTTCAATGTCACGCCGATGACGGTCTATAAGGATAAGAACGGTAAGATTAAGATTGTACGCGGGCGGGCGGGCAGCATGGCTGATATTCTCGCCGATCTTCCTTCTTGATTGAATTTATCCCAATCACATAATTATTCCTGTAATTTCAGGATTTTCCTTGGTGTTTCCATGCTTTACTATAGAATTGTGAAAATTATTCGCGTTCTATAGTCTATTAATATCATGGTTCAAAAATCTCTTTTTGCCGTTCGCTTGCTTGATAAAATTGGTGCCCCATTGGTGAGTGCCATTGAGAGCGCACCACCAGAAAAAGAAACCGATGCCGCCGAAATGATGGCAAAAATGCTTGGGCAGGCGGTCAAAATGAGCATCGGGCTTGCAGGTGCTTTGAATATTGAAGAGACCGAAGAGCAGGCGGATTCAACAAGATTATCGATAGCCGCTCTGAGTACACCCTTACTCGCTGATTTTTATCGCCAGCATAAACGCGTGCCCGAAGAAGCAGATATTACGCGTATGACCAAGTCTTTAGAGGCGGTGATTGCCTTTGCCGATAAATTTACCCCGGCGGCTGAAGGGCAATCGCGCTTAACCACCATTGATCAAGACATGGCCTTCTTTGATGAAACACAAGCGGTTCTGACAAGTCTACAAGCGTTAACGCCTGTTATTCTTGCTGTGAATGAATTTTCTTTTGGGCAGAGCGAAGCCAAATTATTGCAAGAAGTTGCAGACCGTTTGGAAAAGGACGCAGTGGCGCTTTCGGGTGCTGAGAAAAACAAAATGGGTCAGATTATTGTTTTGAAAGCGTTGGCGTCGGTTTATGCGGACTGTCACCGCGCAGAAGTACAGCGCATGAGCGCGCAAGATGATGAATCACGTCAAACACCGACATTGGATCCTATTTGGAAAAATTATGATCGTCAGGTCAAAATGATGGAAGCCTTAACGGGCGCCGAGCGTGACGAGTCAGCGGGCAGTAGCAAGAGTTCAGCACCTCAAGCACCTCAGAAGCCTGCAGAACCAGTGGTAGACGCGCCAAAAGAGTCAGCCAAGCCTGCTGAAGCACCGCCGCCGGCGCCAGAAAAACCTGCGGAAGCACCAGCATCGGGTGGTGGCAGTCCAATGGGTTTCTTTAGTAAAGGGGGGGACGCGGAGAGCGCACAACCAGCGGATAAGCCAGCCGAGGCAAGTACGCCAGCGCCGGAAGCACCAAAAGAAACAAATGCACCCGAAACACCGGCCACACCACCGGCAGAAACGAGTGAACCCGCTCAACCGACTGAGACCAAAACGGATAGTGATGCGACGGCCAATCCCATGGGCTTTTTTAAGCCTGGGGCGAAGAAAGAAGATGACGCGTAAAGCCAAAGCTTTTATCGTGCATTAGAATTTTAATGTTGAATTGTTTATAATAGTGAAATGACCAAAGTAATTGCTGCCTGCCTGATGTTAGCTGCCCAGACTTATTCTGTGCCTCCTGCTGTCTTGGTAGGGATTTATCAAGTCGAAGGCGGTAAACCTGGTCAGGCGGTGAAAAACACCAACGATACCTATGATTTGGGTCCGATGCAGATTAATACGATCTGGATTCCGGAACTGGCGGAAAAATGGGGTGTCAGCAATAATACAGCGCTTCAGATGGTAAAAAACGATCCTTGTACCAATATGGGCGTCGCGGCCTGGATTTTGCGCGGTCATATGGACGAAACAGGCAATTTGGCGCAAGCGATCGCGCATTACCATTCACGCACACCGAAGTTTGGCGGTCCGTATAAGGGCAGGGTTGTGGCGGCGATGCGTGAAAAGGGATTAATTAAGGACGAAGCCACAAAATAAGGCGGTGGCTTTCTTGCCGATAAGTTGGGGGCAGGTGGTGGCTTTTCTTGTCCGTATGGGCGGAAAAGGCTAAGCTAAACAACAAATTAGGGCGATTCGGTAAAGTTTATTTGAAGACATGAAACACAAGTACGCTAAAAAATTTCTTTCTGTCAGCATCGCGGCATTTGCTGGCGTTTTGGTGACAGCCTGCACATCGAACCATGGTTTTTTGCCGCGTCAAGTTGAGCGTGATCCACAAGTGGTGGCGTCGCCAGATCGTGTTTCATTGATGTTAGCAGAAGCAGCCGACAAGGCTTCGAATGCATTAGAAACGTTGGCAGCTGTAGAACAATCGCGTGCACCAGCGATTGCCGTGCAGCCTATTCATAACGCGCCGCCAGAATTACAACGAGCGATTACGATTAACTGGATTGGTCCTGCAGACCAATTACTTAAGAAGCTCGCTGATCGCGCGAGCTATAGCTTCATCAATGTCGGTGATAAACCCCCAGTACCACTAGTGGTGAATATTGATGTTGAAAATAAACAAGTAATTGATGTATTGCGTGATACCGGACTACAGCTTGGGACGCGTGCGGATGTAAAAGTCGATAGCATTCGTAAAATGATTGAGTTGCATTACGCTCCGGTGACAGGATTGGGGAGCTAATCTCCCATCATGAAAAATTTCCTTTTTCTTTTTTTGATTTTTGCTTTGCTACCTGTTTCGGTGTCAGCGCAAATGTCGCGCGACTTACAAGAGCCGCCTATTGACATTAAGGAGCTTCAGTCCATTGAGAGAGAAACAAAAAAATTAGAAGACGAAGAAAATAATCTTCCGCTTGATATTCGTAATGACGCACAGAAAGATGCGGCCATCTCTTATGGTGCCCGGGGTGGTTTGGTGTGGCGCACATGGCATATTCGCCGTGAAACGGAAACACGGGCACGTTATCTTGATAAGGTTTTTGATTTTCGCCAGCTTCTGATCCCTGCGCCTTCGGGTACATTAATTGAGCCCCCTGTTGTTTCTGAAGCAATGGATGCTTTGTTGATTAGTAACCGTGGGGAGCAGGCTGCGCTGGCCGATAAAATCCTTCGTATTAACCGCAATGCGCGGATTGTCAGTGCGCCACGGACGTGGCGTTTTTATCTTGAGCGTGAATGGGGCGTGGTTGAACCACCGCCGGATCTTTTACGCCCCGATAGTGCAGAAGAGCGTCGTGACTGGGAAGAGTGGATAGACGAGGGGTGGGTCCTTGGTGTAGAACAAGCCGATGAAACATTCCAAGATGATCTTAATCGATTGGTTGCCGACTACCAAGGAATGGTACGATATCAACTTTTACTACGCCAAGGTATGATTACACCACCTTATGCATTGCAAGTTGATCGCGGTGTAACGGGCAATGGTAATGAAATGCGCATCGGCGATCGTGCGGTTGAGATTACCGACATGCCAAGACTTCAAACCGGATACGAGAAATGGCAGCCCGCAAACCGATAAGCCTTCTTAAAGGCAAAGATAATATTGCGGAAACATGGCCGAAAGAACCGCCACGTTTTACCGACGATATGGTCGATGATTTCTTGCTTTGGTGTGTGAAAAAGAACTCTTCGGATGTCACCATTCAAACAGATCGCCCCGTCTATAATGAAATTTATGGTACGCTCTATCCTGGGCTTTTCAGGCCTTTAGATGCCGCAGACATCAATGTCTTTCTCACTAAGATTTATGGTCCAGAAGCGCTGGCGCGCCTTGCCGGGGGGAATGACCTTGATTTATCCTATGAAATTCGTCCGGATCGTTATACGCGCATTCGCTTTCGTGTGAACATTACAGCAGTTCTATCACGCGGACGTGACTCGGCACAGATCACGATGCGGGTGCTACCAAGTGAACCACCAACAATGACAGATCTCAATGTTGAAGAAGATATTATTAATAACTGGTCACCGCGCCAAGGGATGATCATTGTTACAGGCCCAACAGGATCAGGGAAGACAACATTGCTTGCGGCTGGCATTCGTATGCTCATGGAACGCAAACGTGGTTGCGGAAAAATTGTTTGTTATGAATCGCCAATTGAATATGTGTATGATGCGATTAAATCTCCACGCTC
>JBCDCD010000067.1:0-7099 GCA_039182445.1 Pseudomonadota bacterium
CCTAACGACCTCAAGGCTTCTACCAAAGGTCCGATAGGTCTTTTTTTCATTCGATCTGTACCAGTCAAAATCTGTCCATTTCCCGTAATTGCAAGAAAAGCAGTAAGAAAGCGCATGGTAGTTCCTGCGTCTTTCACATCAAGGATTTTTAATGAACTAAACAGAGAAGGTCTCGTCATCGATTCAAATAAAAGAATTTGGTGCGGCCTTGAGGTGATGCGGGCGGCGGTCATTATGCTTAAGCGTGACGCTTATAGTGAACAAGCGCAAAAGCTTTTGAAGGATTTACTAACATTCTATGCGGGGAGCTTCATTGATCCCGGAACAGGCCTGTGGCATGAAATCCTCTCCAAAGACTTAAGCCCGGTGACCGACTACCGTCCTGGCACCACGCCCTATCATATTTATCCTGTTTTGAAATATTTGGAGGCACGGACCGGAATCGAACCGGTGTACAAGGAGTTGCAGTCCTCTGCATAGCCACTCTGCCACCGCGCCTTCAACGCGCTTTTATAAAGCTTTTCAATAAATGCGTCCAACATAATCTTGTAAAAATCTCTTTTTCCTATTGTTTTTATGCGCTTTTTGATAAAAATTAAGCGCTGTGAAAAGGAAGTAAGCGCACATGGATTACGCCAAAGCAAGACGATCAATGGTAGATTGCCAGATACACCCGATGGGGGTGGTATCGGAAAAAATCCTCAATGCTTTCGAAACCGTTCCGCGTGAGAAATACGTCCCTGAACAATATCAAGATGTTTGTTATGTTGATGAAGACATTCAAATTGCCGAAGGCCGCTATTTGATGGAGCCGTCCGTCTTTGGTCGTTTGATTGAGGCGGGCGATATTCAGGAAAGTGACGCGGTGCTAACCATCGGTTCTGGCATTGGTTATAATGCCGCGATTTTATCGCATCTCTGTAGCACGGTCGTGGCCTTGGAAAAAGACGCGAGCCTAACAAAGGCGGCGCAGCAATCCTGGGATACATGTGGTTATAACAATATCGCGGCGATTTCCGGTGATTTGCGCGAGGGCGCTGAAAAATTCGCGCCGTATGATGTGATCCTTTTTAATGGCGCGATCGAAGAAGTGCCAGCCAAGATAAGAAATCAGTTGAAGATCGGTGGAAAACTCCTTGCGATTATTCGAAAAAGTCCAAGTGAGCTTGCCAAAGCGACGCTTTTTGTGAAAACCGATGATAACAATGTATCTGGCCGTATTCTTTTCGATGCCGGAACACCATATTTGGATGGCTTCAAACCCGAAAAATCCTTTGTTTTTTAGGTTATAACGGGTTTTACCAATCTTATTGACAAGTTATACCTGGCTTATCCACCAAAACACGTGAATAAATGAGGACATTTTGGGTTTTGCGCTTGTCAGGCTTTGACAGAGCGTTTTCGATAAGAGAAACTCTTAAGGTGATGGAAAGTGATTCACTTTTCATTCCTTAATAACAATATCTTGTAAGGCATAGATTCTTTATGGCTGATAACACTTCCGAACAGGAACCGTCGATTGAAGAGATCCTCGCCTCGATTCGTCAAATCATCTCCGACGATGATGAGGACAATGAGCCTGTCGAAAGCCCGGTTCAGGAAGAATCTGACGATGTTTTGGAGCTGACCGAAGAAGATTTGGTTGAAGAAGAGCCTGAAATGGAGCCAGAGCCAGAGCGGGATATTGTCATGGAAGAGCCAGAGCCGGAGCCGCCTATGCCTGAAGAACCTCGTAAACCCGTCCCATCAGATATCATGTCCTCCTCAACGCAGGCCGTTGCGATGAGCAGTTTGAGCAAATTAACTTCAAAAATGCCGATTAATAGCTCGCGAACCTATGATGGCGTGACCTTGGAAGATATTGTACGCGAGCTTCTCCACCCTATGCTCCGTGAGTGGATGGACGATAATCTGCCAAATATGGTCGAGCGAAACGTCCAAAAAGAGCTTGAAAAGCTTGCCAGACGCGCTTTAGACGATTAACCATTGACATAACCTAAAATCCATTTAATTTCTACTCATCAAATCGAAGGAGTAGTTATGAGTTTATCCAGACCTTTTGCACTAAGTATTTTTTCTTTAAGAGAGCCCAGTGTGGGATCCACAACATCATCGCATCGCACAATTTTCGCCGTTGTCGGTGATGATGGCACCAGAATCAAACATAAGAACAACGTCACTTATGATGTGAAGGGAATGGGTCAATTCAAGGGAGCGGTAACAGTAGCTCATAAAGAAGATGCGGATCCACAGGATGTTATGGCTTTTTCAGGGTTGAGAAACCTTAAAGCGATATGGACAGGGCCAAGAAGTGATATCACCAATGCAGCGTATTTTGATCCTACTAAAAGCAGATTTAGCAGACATCGATAAGGTATCTAATACTTGAACCTTCATCTAATTCACGTATAAATATCGCCATGTTAGAGAAAACCTTTCAGCCGAGCGAAATTGAATCGCGCCTTTATGATCAATGGGAAGAGTCAGGGCTTTTCGCCGCTGACCCAAAAAGCGACAAGAAACCCTTTGCGGTGATGATGCCACCCCCTAATGTGACGGGCAGCCTGCATATGGGGCACGCGCTGAATTGTACTCTCCATGACATTCTTGTCCGTTGGAATCGTATGCGTGGTAAAGACGCGCTCTGGCAGCCGGGTCTCGACCATGCCGGTATTGCGACCCAGATGGTCGTTGAGCGCGAGCTTGAAAAAGAACAAATTATTCGTAGCCGTGACTTGAATCGAGAGCAATTCGTCGAAAAAGTCTGGGAATGGAAAGAGAAGTCCGGTGGTACCATCGTCGGTCAGCAAAAACGTCTCGGTTGTACGCCGGACTGGGAGCGTGAACGCTTCACAATGGATGAGGGGCTCTCCAAAGCCGTCATCAAAACATTCACCAAGCTTTATGACGATGGTTTGATTTACCGCGACAAGCGTCTCGTGAACTGGGACCCAAAATTCCAAACCGCCATCTCCGACCTTGAGGTCGAGCACAAAGAAATTAAAGGCAAGCTCTGGCATGTCCGCTACCCGTTGGAAGAGGGCGGTGGCTTTATCATGATCGCGACAACCCGTCCGGAAACTATCCTGGCCGATGGAGCGATTGCCGTTCACCCGGATGATGAGAAATACAAAGACCTCGTCGGCAAGAATGCGATTGTACCGGTTTGTAACCGTATCATTCCGATCATCGCCGATGAATATGTGGAATCCGAATTTGGCTCTGGGGCGGTGAAAATTACTGCCGCCCATGACTATAATGACTTTGAGGTTGCGCGCCGCCACCAAGATAAAAACATTCAGCTCATCAATTTGATGAACCCTGACGGCACGATGAACGAAAATTGTCCGGAAGATTATATCGGGCTTGATCGTTTCAAGGCACGTGAGAAAATTATCGCCGACCTCGACGAACTCGACTATCTCGATAAGGTCGAAGATCACAAACACCAGGTGCCCTATGGCGACCGCTCTGGCGTCGTGATTGAACCTTATTTGACCGATCAATGGTATGTTGATACGCCTACGCTGACCAAAGAGGCAAGCAAGGCCGTTCGTGATGGCCGCACGGAGTTCGTGCCCAAGCAATATGAGAATATGTATTTCAGCTGGTCGGACAACCAACAGCCTTGGTGTATCTCGCGCCAGCTTTGGTGGGGGCACCAAATTCCGGCATGGTATGATGAAGACAGCAATATTTTCGTCGCCGAGAATGAGGAAGAAGCCCAGAAGAAAGCCGGAGAGGGGGTGGCACTCACCCGTGACACCGACGTTCTTGATACTTGGTTCTCTTCCGCACTCTGGCCGTTTTCAACCCAAGGCTGGCCGGATAAAACACCGGAGCTTGATAAATACTTTCCGGGCGACGTGCTGATTACCGGCTTTGACATCATCACTTTCTGGGTGCACCGCATGATGATGATGAGCCTTTATTTGATGGGCGATGTGCCGTTCAAACAAGTGTATATACATGCGCTCGTGCGCGATAAAAATGGGCAGAAAATGTCCAAATCCAAAGGCAACGTCATTGATCCGTTGGATCTGATTGATCAATTTGGCGCGGATGCGCTGCGCTTTACTTTATGCGCGATGGCCGCGAAAGGCCGTGACGTTCGTCTTTCGGAAGACCGCGTGGCGGGCTATCGTAACTTCGGCACGAAGCTTTGGAATGCGACCCGTTTCTGTGAAATGAATGACTGTTTACCAAAACCCGGCTTTGATCCGAAATCGGTGCAGGCCAATCAGAATAAATGGATCCTGCATTCTTTGGCCGATTGTCAGCAACATATTGATGACGCTCTAGAACAATATCGTTTTAATGATGCCGCCAATGCGATCTACCAATTTGTCTGGGGCACGTTCTGTGATTGGTATCTCGAATTCACCAAACCGATCTTGGCGGGCGATGATCAAGCATTGATCGATGAAGTCAAAGGCACGACAGGCTGGGTACTCGATCAAATCTTGTTGCTGCTCAATCCGTTTATGCCGTTTATCACCGAAGAGCTTTATGCCGCGATTGGTAAACGCGAGGGGGGCGCTATGCTCTTGGGCGCTGACTGGCCAAACTATCAAGAGCTGCGCAATGATGATGCCGCATCGGAAATCCTATGGGTTCAATCGTTGATCTCTGAAATCCGCTCCATCCGTGCGGATATGAATGTTCCGGCCAAGGCAGAGATTGATTTGGTGGTACAGGACGCCAATGACGCGACAAAAGCCAATTTAGACAAATATGCCGCCGAAATTAAACAAATGGCGCGTCTGTCCAATATTGACGTTGATGGCTCTGCACCGGATGGCTCGATTAAGACCGTACTGCGCGAGGCGACCTATATCCTCCCGATTGCCGACCTAATTGATCTGGATAAGGAGCGCGCACGCCTCAACAAAGAGATTACCAAACTTGATGACAACATTAAGAAAATGATGCAACAGCTTGATAATAAAAACTTTGTTGCCAATGCGCCTGCCGAAGTCATCGCTGAGAAAAAGGGCATTATCGAGCAAGATACCGAGAAGAAAGAAAAGCTCAGCAAAGCCCTCGAACAGCTCAAAGCGGCGTAAATCAATAGGACAGTATCAATGAATATGATGGTGAATCTGAGGAAATACACATTTTCGAAATTCGTTATCCCAAGCAGCTTGCGCGGTAAGACGAAGGGTGAGCTAAAAGAGCATTTCCAAAAATCATCAAAGGAGATTAGAGACAATCAAATCGTTGCCGTTAAGAGAGCAGGTAACAAACTCCCTTCAAAATTACATTTATCAAGATTATCTGCTGTGCCGGATAGCGCTGTCTTTGTTGGGTCGGTTTCAGCACGACGTTGGACGTTGCGAGGCTATGAATCGATCACGATTCCTTTATTTGAAAGGCCTCCGAAGCCGTAAAGCGCTTATTTTTCTTTACATAAGCTGATCTTGATGGTATAAAGACGTCCTTCGATATAAGAGTAGAGGATGTGTTATGGATGGTTCCCAAAAAAATGGCATAAATACTGACGCCGTATTAGGAAAGGCTTTTATCGAGCGTCACGAGGAAGAGGGCTATGTCGATGTCGCCATCGTTCTGGACGCGACGAGAAGTCGCAAAGCATCAATTGATAAAATAAAACGTGATTTTTATAATCAAATGGATAAGCTATCTGCAGTTGCAACAGATAAGCTACGATTATCGATTTTCTCTTATGGTAACGGTACAGATAAATTTGATGATGGTAGTGGTGATGCAAAAATATCAGACCCAACTTATCACGGGACTTTTACAGATTTTCATTCTGCCGCTGATGCAGTCAGTAGAATTCAATGTGAACCAGGTTTAACGGGGATTTTCAATACTTTGGGTTTACTTTCCCAAATGCAATCAATGGAAAAAATCCCTCAACTCGATGCTGTTATTTTGTATGGCGATACTGTTGATGAATTATCGAATTCTAATAACCTAGATAGTATCACTACGTATGCCCGAAACATGGCAATTCCTATTGTAACATTCCTTGAAAGAACTTATGGGGGAAGTGGAACCGTACCTGATAGGGATATTCCTGCCATGCGTCAAATTTCCGAAGCGACTGGCGTTAAAAATTGTCCAATACCCTATGAATTCAATAATCCGCAGGTTGGCTTTGCTGATTATGTGCGTGTTATTGCCGCCGCGACGCAAGGACCGGAAGCTGTTGCTGAGCTTAAAGCAACAGGCGAAATCCCTGATTATGTTTGGGAAACGGTGCCAGAAAGAACATTGGAAACTGTTGCAGAACCAGAGCCTGAACCAACAGGCGCTTGCGGACCTTCACCAGTTCCTGTTGAGGAACCAGAAACTGTCTGGTATGAACCGGAAGAAGAGCGTCGTCGAGAGGGCGGCTTTTTTGGCGGTATTCTATCCAACTTAATAACAGCCGCGATAGCAGCTGGTGTTTTGCTTTTAGCCTTTAATCAGGAAGAAGATGTGATTGTAACGCCTATTCCTGAACCAGTCCCTGAACCAGAGCCCATTATCACAACGGATAATTTAGAAACTCTTCTTCGGGAAGGCGCATTGGTTTTTGACTCTAGACGTTATCAAGAAGCTTTCCCAACCGGTGAGGCCGTTATGACGCCTAACTTTATGGCCAACTTGACGGTCCTGGGTAATTTCTTAGAAGAAAATCTTGATTTTTGTCCGGAGGGTATAACCTTTACCGGACACACGGATCCAAGAGGACCCAATGCGTATAATTTGGGTCTTTCTCAAGATCGTGCAAACGCAGCACAATTATTCTTAAGCGAGAGTTTCTCTCTTGCGGTACCCGTCCAAGCTTTTGGGCGTGGCGAAGAGGAGTTGCTATTTAGTTATACTGACGCGGAAGTATCTTCTCCGAGCCAAGAGGTGCTTGGCTTATTTGCTCAAGAGCGCAGAATTGGGGTTCGTTGTGAAGGTAGAGGTTTTAATTAGCAATAAGCCAAATATATACTCAGCTTAAAATACAAGAAAATACAAGTTTGTGAAATTATATTATAGGTAAATATTCCTAAATAATTGATTCTATTGAATCATAATTTCCAGAATCAAAATGTTTCACGTGAAACACAAAATAAAAAAAGGCCATAAAAATATGGCC
>JBCDCD010000068.1:0-7066 GCA_039182445.1 Pseudomonadota bacterium
ATCTCGCCTTACTGTAGGACGCGGCAGCCCTAAAGATTTAGGCGCTATTCGAAACGGCCTAGACGCAGCAGAAAACATTTACGCCACCCTCTTACACATTAAAGAAAAAACACTTAACAATATAGTTGGCAAACTCAAACAAAATAACCAACAAAAAGAACTCACTGATCTTTTGAAAAAAGCATTAGAAGATGAACTTCCTTTTTTAGAACGTGATGGCGGCTTTATTAAAGAGGGATACAACAAAAGGCTCGATGAACTTCGTGCCCTGCGCGATAACAGCAAACGTCATATTGCAGCCCTACAAGCCAAATACCGTGAGATGACAGGCATCGACACCTTAAAAGTTACGCACAACAATGTACTTGGTTTTTTTATTGATGTGACGGCGCGCCATGCTGACAAACTCATGGTGAAAGAAAGCGATAGCGTAAAAGACAATCCTTTCATTCACCGTCAAACTTTAGCCAACAATGTTCGCTTTACGACACCAGAACTCTCCGAGCTCGAACGTGATCTAGCGAGTGCAGATGATAAAGCGCTCGCGCTTGAACTTGAACTATTTAATCAATTTGTTGAAAAGACATGCGTACTTTCTGAAGATATCGGCCGCGTTGCAAGAGGTTTGGCTGCGCTTGATGTTGCGCTATCAATGGCAACGCTAGCAAATGAATTGAATTGGACACGTCCTACCCTGGATAGTTCAGAGACATTTATTATTGAAGAAGGGCGTCACCCTGTTGTTGAAGCCGCCCTCGCTAAGCAAACCGAACAATTTGTTCCCAATGATTGTGATTTGTCACAAAAGCAACGCCTATGGCTTTTAACGGGTCCGAACATGGCGGGTAAATCGACGTTTTTAAGACAAAATGCGCTTATTATAATTCTTGCGCAAACCGGATCTTTCGTTCCAGCAAAATCAGCGCATATTGGTCTAGTCGATAAAGTTTTCAGCCGTGTTGGCGCCGCAGATGATCTCGCGCGCGGGCAATCAACATTTATGGTCGAAATGGTTGAAACGGCAGCCATCCTTAATCAAGCAACAGAGCGCTCTCTTGTTATTCTTGATGAAATTGGGCGAGGCACAGCCACTTTTGATGGATTATCTATTGCCTGGGCTTGTGTGGAACAGCTTCACAAAGTCACAAAATGCCGCTCGCTTTTTGCAACGCATTATCATGAATTAACCGCCCTACAAGAACGCTTAAATGCAATGCGCTGTTATTCCCTCGCTGTTAAAGAATGGAAAGGTGATATCGTCTTCCTGCACAGCGTTAAAGAAGGTGCGGCTGACCAGTCTTACGGAATTCACGTTGCCAAACTAGCCGGACTGCCAGAAAACGTCATTACACGAGCGAAAGACATTTTAAGCCGCCTCAATAGCGGTGAGCAATCAAGCGCTCTATCGAGCCTTAGTCATGACTTACCGCTCTTTGCACAAACACCGCAGGAAATAAAAACCAAATCGATCGTTGAAGAAAAACTGGCTGAGATTAATCCTGATGCACTTAGCCCGCGGGAAGCTTTAGATATTCTTTACGCGCTCAAAGGCGATTTAGAAGATTAAAAAATCTCCAAAATTATCCCAAAACAGAAAAAATTATCCTTTGAAACCCTTGTCACGCCACTCTTTTAAGGCTACATACAATTATTCAAATAATAAACATAACGACAAGGCCAAATGAAAAAAACGCCTCTGCACGCTTCGCATCTTGATTTAAACGCAAAAATGGCTGAATTCGCCGGTTACGACATGCCGATCCAATATCCGGATGGTGTTATGGCGGAACATAACTGGACACGAGAAAGCTGCGGCTTGTTCGATGTGTCTCACATGGGTCAAGTCACTCTTGAAGGCACAGCAACGACGGAATTTCTAGAAAAATTAACCCCCTCCACTTTCAACACTCTTAAAGATGGAAAAGCCAAATATAGCGTTCTAACCAATGAAGACGGCGGCATGGTTGATGACCTTATTGTCACGCGCATTAGTGAAAATAAATTTTTCGCCGTCATTAACGCAGGATGTAAAGATAAAGACATTGAGTGGATGACAAAGTACCTACCGCAAGGCGTTGTTATGAGCGTGCTCGATACACGTGCGCTCGTTGCTATTCAAGGACCAAAAGCTGAAGAGGTCGTAAAGCGCGTTCTTAATATAGACACAAACGATCAGGCTTACATGAGTTACGCCGAGCATGAAAGTGACTTTGGCCTGCTGTTTGTCAGCCGCCTTGGCTACACAGGAGAAGATGGTTTTGAAATTAGCGTTTTAGAAGATAAGGCCACAGACCTTTGGAATAGTTTGCTTGCTGATGAAGCTGTAAGACCTATTGGCCTTGCGGCACGGGACAGCCTCCGTTTAGAGATGGGATATCCGCTTTATGGGCATGACATTGATGCAAGCACATCCCCTATTGAAGCCGATATCGAATGGATCATGGGCAAGAAAGCTAACACAAACTTTATCGGCGCAGAGCGCGTGATGAAAGAAGCAGAACAAGGCGCAAACCGCAAGCGTGTTGGGGTTAAAATCACGGGACGCGGCGTTGCGCGTGAAGGCGCTGAAATTCTAACACCCGAAGGCCAAAAAATTGGTGTTTTAACCAGTGGCGGCTTTTCGCCAACGCTCCAGCAAGCCATTGGCCAAGGTTATGTCGAGACTGCACATGCCGAAGAAGGGAAAGCTGTAAATGTTAACGTCCGTGGCTGCAACATAGAAGCCATGATTACATCAATGCCTTTTGTAGAGGCCAAAACGAAGAAACCGATTAAACAAAACAAAGCAGCTTAACAAAATAAGAGGAATAAAATGAGCGAAGTTAAATATACAAAAGATCATGAATGGCTCAATGTCGACGGTGAAGAAGCCACAATCGGGATTACAACTTACGCCCGCCACGCGCTAGGTGATTTGGTTTTCATCGAACTGCCTGAAATTGGTCGTAGCGTATCAAAAGGTGATGACTTTGCCGTCGTTGAATCCGTGAAAGCAGCCAGTGAAATCTACACACCTGTGACAGGTGAAATCGTTTCTGTGAATGACAATCTGCAAGATAATCTTGATGATCTGAAAGAAGACATCGACACTGGTTGGATCGTCAAAGTAAAAATGACAGATGCAGGCGAAATGGCAGAACTCATGGATAAAGCAGCCTATGACGAATACGTCGCGGGATTAGAATAGAAAGAAACTTACATGCGCTACCTTCCCCAAACACAAGCTGCACGAAAAGAAATGCTCGATATTATTGGCGCTGACAGCGTTGATGATCTCTTCCATCAAGTGCCCGCCAAAGCTATGATTGATGGTAAGGCTCGTCTTCCCGACCATAAAGGGGAGCTGGAAGTTGAACGCATCATGCAAAGCTACGCTAATCAAAATGTTGATGCGCTAACTAACCGCTTTTTCCTCGGCGCTGGTGTTTATTATCACCATGTCCCAGCGACTGTTGATTACATTATTCAACGCTCTGAATTTCTAACAGCTTACACACCCTATCAGCCAGAAATTGCGCAAGGCACGCTGCAATATTTGTTCGAATTTCAAACCATGATTGCGCAAATCACAGGGCAAGAAGTGGCAAACGCCTCGCTTTATGATGGCGCGACGTCAATGGGTGAAGCAGCCCTCATGGCGATGCGCATTACCCGCAAAAGTAAAGTCTGCCTTGGAAATAATATTCATCCGCACTACACCGAAGTGCTCGATATGTATCTGAGCAATAATGATGATGCACAGACTTATGAAGCAGCAGAAGATCTTGATAAAATCGAAGATGATACAGCGTGCGTGATTATCCAGTCACCCGATTTCTTCGGCAAGCCACATAGCTACGATGCTTGGCGTAAAGCGTGTGATGAAAAAGGCGCGTTGCTCATCGTCGTCATTAACGAGATTATTTCCCTTGGCCTTCTTCCCGCACCAAGTAAAGCCGATATTGTTTGCGGAGAAGCGCAAAGTATTGGTGTGCCGATGGCTTTTGGTGGTCCGCACCTTGGCTTCTTTGCGTGTAAGAAAAAATATGTAAGGCAAATCCCTGGCCGCCTTTGTGGTGAGACAGTGGATGCCGATGGAAAACGCGGATTTGTTCTAACGCTCAATACGCGCGAGCAACATATTCGCCGTGACAAAGCGACCTCAAACATCTGTACAAATCAAGGGCTTTGCGCTCTGGCCTTCACTGTTCATGTGGGATTACTCGGAGAAGATGGCTTTAAACAACTCGCAAAACTCAACCATGAACGCGCTTGTGATTTGGCTGACGCAATCACAAGTATTGATGGTGTGGAGCTTGTTCACGACACTTTCTTTAATGAAATCGCAGTACGCGTTCCCGATGATAAAAACGCACATGATCTTATTCAAACGCTTGCTGATCAAAAAATTATCGCTGGCTATGCCGCTGATGAAAACACCATCTTGATCGCTGCGACTGAAATCACAACAGATAGCGGCATCGAAGCCCTTGTTGAAGCGATGAAGGAGGCTCTTTAACTTTGAGTTCAGCTGCTTACATCAAAGAAGAAAAAGATTTTTATGTTACCGCGCGTGATAGTAAAGATATCTTCATACGCTATGCTGCCGCTAATGATAACCCCGATAGAAAAGCTGTTGTTCTAGCACATGGAATATGTGGCCAACCTGAAGAATATATCCATATGTTTGCGCGAAATTATTTCACTGAAAAAGGCTATGATGTTTATCGCATGTCATTTTATGATGATGGTGATAATTCGCGAAAAATTCATACAACAACACTTCTTTTACAGGCTAATGATATGAATGATGTTATCTCTCATGCAAAAGAGAGCCATGACAAAGTTTATGTCTGCGGGCATTCATATGGCGGCGCAACTATTCTTTTTGCCAATCCAGATACAAACGCCACTGCATTCTGGGACTCATCTTTTGATGTTACGCGGTTTTGGAAAGATGTAAAAATAATAGACGGAAAGCCAATGACGCAATCATGGCGCATTAATATGCTTTTTAATCCTGAAATGATGGAGCATGCAAATTCTCAATCGACAGAAAATATGGAGAGCCTAGCACAATCAATATCTTCTCCTTCGGTTGTTATAACAGCTCTAAAGCATGACATGGTTGACCAAAGTAAAAACATATTCAAATCACTAACGTGCGAAAAAGAATATCACGAAATTGCAAACGCCAAACACAGATTTACCCAAGGCGATACTGCCCTAGAATTATACAATGCAACCCATCAATGGTTTGAAAGGTTTTAACATGACAAACGCAGCACACGCGATGAACGATAATTTGGAAGGTATAATGGAAGTCAATGATAGTACACGCGGCCTTAGCTATGATGAGAATTTGCTCTATGAGAAAGAGCGTTGCGATCACCCTGGCGTCGATCTACCTGCCCCAAAAGGCACACCGTCGCGCACTGGGTTAGAAAAGCGCGGTAACATCGGCTTGCCACAAGTCAGCGAACCACAAGTCGTGCGTCATTTTGTACGTCTTTCAACCAAGAACTATTCGATAGACAGCGGCTTCTTCCCACTCGGCTCTTGTACGATGAAGCATAATCCGCGTATCAACGAAAAGAATGCGCGCATGCCTGGCTTTGCGCATATTCACCCGATGCAGCCTGAAAGCACTGTTCAAGGCGCTTTGGCCGTGATGTTTGAACTTCAAAACTGGCTGGCGGAACTCACCGGCCTTCCTGGTGTTTGTTTGACCCCAGCAGCCGGTGCGCAAGGCGAGCTCGCTGGCGTCATGACGATTGCACGCGCGCACAAGCTTAATGGGAATGAGCATAAGAAAATTATGCTCGTGCCTGACTCTGCGCACGGTACAAATCCAGCGACAGCCGTTATGTGTGGTTTTGATATTCGTGTCATCCCAACAAAGGAGACGGGCCGCGTAACCGTCGAAGCATTCAAAGAAGCGCTTTATAAAGAAGAAGCAGACGGTAAAGATGTCGCCGGTATGATGGTTACCAACCCAAATACATGTGGCCTTTTTGAAACAGACATTGTTGAAATTGTTGACCTCCTCCATGAGGCTGGCGGTTATTTTTATTGTGATGGTGCGAACTTTAATGCGCTCGTTGGTAAAGTGCGCCCTGGTGATTTTGGCGTGGACGTCATGCATATTAATTTGCACAAAACATTCTCGACCCCTCATGGTGGCGGTGGCCCAGGTTCTGGCCCTATCTGTGTTGCAGAGAGCTTACAGCCCTATATCCCTTCCCCTCTCGTGGTTAAGGAAGGTGAAACCTATCGCCTTGAACGTGATGGAGAGCGTGAGACTCATTGTGGTCGTATGAAAGGATTCCAAGGGCAATTTGGTATGCACGTGCGTGCGCTGTCTTATATGATGAGCCACGGCGCCGATGGCCTTAAACAAGTCTCTGAAGATGCTGTGCTGAATGCTAACTACATCATGGCGAGCTTAAAAGATGAGTATCATGTTCCGTTTGAAGGGCCGTGTATGCACGAATGCTTGTTTACTGAAAAATATCAAAAAGAACATGATGTCACGACGCTTGATATCGCAAAGGGCTTAATTGAATATGGCATGCACCCAATGACAGTGTATTTCCCACTTGTGGTGAATGGCGCCATGCTCATTGAGCCGACAGAAACCGAAGCCAAAGATGCGCTTGATCGCTTTATTACCGTGATGAAGAAATTGGCTGAAGACGCGAAAGTTAAAGGGCCTGATTATTTCCACTCCCTCCCCCAAGCGGCACCAACAACACGCCTTGATGAGGTGAAAGCGGCAAGAGAGCCGAAACTGAGGTGGGAAGCTGCTTAAGAGATATATAAACAAATTCAAAACTGATGAATTAGCCGCCTTAGTTCTAATCTGGTTAATCGTTTTATTTGTTTATTTTCAAAGCGGAATTGTTTCTATTTTTGCTGAGTGGCTATCAGCCCTTTTCTTTAGAAATACTGAACATGGTTTTATTTTCGATTTCCAAAATTTAATTGCTGGAATGTTGGCATTTGGCGCTGGAATATTTGTTTACGCAGCCGCAAAAATAAACATACAGCATGAACAAAAAATAGAATCAGACAAAAAAATCACTGA
>JBCDCD010000069.1:0-6923 GCA_039182445.1 Pseudomonadota bacterium
ATAAGGCTCCGTGAGCCAGATTCGTGATTGATCGGTGATCTCGATATCACGATCACGCATCGTGTCTTTCGCCGCACTCAAGGTCTCTATTGGCGTGCCATAACGACTTTCCAGATTTGCGCCCAAAGCGATAATGATCATAAAAAATGCCCTCAAAAAATTTGAGGGCATCATAATCAAAGAAGATTGGATTGTAAATTTACTTAAAAATTACCAAGTACGCACATCACCAGAATCGATGTGAATGAAGTTACTTTTTCTATAATAACCAACACCGCCCGCTTGAAGCGCTGCCGCGATATCTCTCAAACGCTTGGTTGAAAAATCTTCCATGCGCAAGTCAATCGCGCGTCCTTCCATGTGAAGAGATTTCTTCGCAACACCGGAACGCTTTGAACGACCGCGCAACATTGTATTGGTTTTCGGCGAGCGATATCCAGAGATAATCTCAAACGGACGTTGCTGCCCTGTCATACGATGAATTGTGTACATGATATCAATCACGCGTGGATCCATCGGATAAACCTGGCCCGTACGAAAATCACGTAAGACCGTGTTAATTTGTGTAAAAGCATCCGCTAGATATTTATCACCAACGCGGTATACACCGGAAAAGCTCTCACCCGTATGCGTATTGCGAAAGCTTAATCGTCTTGCACCATCCCCAACAACACCACCTTTAAAGGAGGCTGCCGCCGCGGGCGATACGAGCGAAGGAATTACAACACCACCCAATGTGGCGGCACCAATTGTCAAAAAAGAACGACGATTCACTTCCTGTGGTTCGTTTTTGATAATCGGCAAATCAGAATCTTTTGTCATGTGACACCAAAATTTTTTCTATTTTTATCTGTGATAGTTCTTAATATTCGAATGAATAAACTTATTTGATCAATATTACCAGTATACTTTTTCGGCTCTTTCAAACCAATCAATATCATTTACAATTTAGTTAGAATTAGAGGAAATCCCTAAGTATCCTTAGTTTAGCTCATATTTTAAGGCGAAATCAACCCATGAATATGAAAAAATCCCTAATTTATATGCCTCTATCCTCTGGTAGGTAAATATCCCCCTGTTTTTTCAGCTGGGAAAAGAGGATAGCGTCCTCCTTATAGATATCCCGCCCAAACACAAGATTATCGCTGTCTCCCAGCCACATGGTCTGATATTGCAGGTAAACAGGCAGTGGCTCTTCGTTATAAACCTCGCGCAATTTGCCTTTGGCCAAGATATTTTGTTTCTTTTCTTCTGACCAATCGTCATTTTTCTCCATGATGAAATCAACGACCGCTTCAGCATCTTGTAACCTGACACACCCCGAACTCAGCGCCCGATTCGATCGAGAGAAGAGCGATTTTTTCGGCGTATCATGCAAATAAATATTATAGGGATTGTTCATGATCACGCGATATTTGCCCAGCGGGTTGGAACTCCCCGACCCTTGCACCATTCGGAATTGCCCTAACTCGCCAGCCTCTTCCGCCGCGGTCCAGTCAACCAATGTTGCGTCGACAGGCTCTTTGCCGTGATATAATTTGATCCCGCGATCCTGCAGATAATTGGCGTCCTCTTTTAACTTCGAAACGAAGTCTTCTTTTTTAATTGTCGGGGGAATAGTCCAGGTCGGATTAATACGTACCCCTGTTATGTTCGTGACAAAACTTTTTGTTGGGCGTTTCGGTGTTCCAACCACAACAGGCATTTGTATTTCGGTACGCCCTCTATCAACAGCCCATAAAGTTTCCGACGGAATGTTCACCATGATATAGCGCGGCGGCTTGTCTTCTTCTTGCCAACGCATGCGCTCCATATTCACAATGATCTGCTTAATTTTCTGCTCATTGGTGATGTTCAACACATGCATCGTCGAAGGACCAATCACACCATCCGGCTCTAACCCGTTGGCGTTTTGAAACGCCACAACGGCACCCGATAAAGCATCATCGTAGAAGGTGGCTTCATGCGCCAAATCACTATCACTTAGCCCAAGTCTTTCACGGATTTTTGGAATCGCTGAATGACTGGTACGCGGCTTAATAATTCGACCAACGCGTATTGGTTTTACATTCGCATCCGGGTTTTGATACAGACGGATCAGCTCATTTTGTAGGGTTTGATAAAATTTTCCTTGCGGCGCGAAAGACTGTAAAGCCCGGTGCGGAGATCGCGACGAAGAAACAAACGCCAAAATATTTTCAGGGACAGCACCTTGCTTTACGGATGATTTATGAAGCCCAACACTTTTGGCCGAGACACGACCACCTGTAAGGTTTCGACCATACCTAATAATAGCATCACTTAAGATGATATCGGTCTTCAAACGTTCTTCATCGGTGATATCGCTTTTATCTTTACGCAGAAAATCATAAAGAGCGGGTGTATTATAACGACCAGGGTTAAATCCATGCACCCAGGAATCGAGAAAGATTTCATAGAATTCATTAACGCGATTAAAATCACGGCGCTCGCCTTTTACAAACAAAGGCTGATAATTATTTTCTTTGTAAACATATTGCAGCGCGTCCGGGTATTTGAGACGCACACCATCAATACGACCTTTTTGAATAAGTTTTAAAATTGGAGAAGTTTCAGCATCTTGCGCTTGTACATTCATTGGCAACATCACCAATGCCAAAAGCACAACAAACATCATCTGATACCGTTTCAACACCGGCAAGCACCCTTCTTTCAATCTATCTTTTGAAAATTGTAACGACCTTGTTATTGCTATGCAATAATGTCCGGGATCATTTCACTTTTTATCCGCTCAATTTGATCTTTGAGAATGAGCTTCTTTTTTTGCAATCTCTTGATTTGCAAAAAGTCAGCAGGCGGCGAGCCCGGTCCGGGATTGCGTAACCGATCAATAATTTGGTCGAGGTCCTGATGCTCGTGCTCTAATTCTACGAGCTTCTCTTCAAGGTCGTATATTTCATCCATGAAAATTTCAGAATTATTTAATAACTATTGCAATTCATTCAATAAATTAAGATTATAGCAGAGTTTTTAGAGTCTGAACAGATATTCTATCATAAAATTACTATTTTTTGTTATTTTTGAAGGATTTACGGGCTTTTTCTCGTTATTTTTATGAGGTGCGAAAAATGCATTTCAAAGCAAAGGAATAGAATCGGTATGAGCAAAAAGATTGGAATCTTAACCAGTGGGGGCGATTGTGCGGGTCTGAACGCGGTTATTCGCGCCGTCGTCCATAGCGCTCATCAAAAAGGTTGGGAAACACTTGGCATTTTAGACGGCACCGCAGGGCTTTTGGGCGATGAGCCGGAATATATGGTGCTCACCCCCGATGAATTTGACGGCAGCCTCCTTCGTATGGGCGGTACGATCCTAGGCACAACCAATAAAGGCGACCCCTTCCACTTCCCGATGCCGGACGGCACCTTCAAGGATCGTACGGATGAAATTATCGGTAATTACAAGAAGCTTGGTCTTGATGCCGTTGTTGGGATCGGTGGTGATGGTTCTCATGCGATATTGCGCCGCTTGGCACAGGCTGGTGGTGTTCCCATGGTTGGCATTCCCAAAACGATTGATAATGATATTGGCGAAACGGAAACATCTGTTGGGTTTGATACTGCCGTAAGTGTCGCCACGGAAGCATTGGACCGCCTTCAACCAACGGCCGCCTCTCACGATCGCGTCATGATCTTAGAAGTCATGGGTCGTGATGCCGGACATATCGCTCTGGCCACAGGTATTGCTGGTGGTGCAGACGTTATTCTTATTCCTGAGATTCCTTACACAATCGAGAAAATTGCCGAGAAAATTAATACGGTGAAAAAAGGTGGCCGTAACTTCGCGCTGATGGTCGTTTCAGAAGCGGTAAAAACACCGGAAGGGGAACCTTACATGGTCACCCATACGGATGGTCAAAAGCGTTATGGTGGTATTGGGACCTATATCAGTGAGGAAATCTCAAAAGCGACGGGCTTTGAGGCCCGCGTGACCGTGCTGGGTCATGTACAACGCGGTTCTATGCCGACTTACAGCGACAGGCTTCTTGCCACCGCTTTTGGGGTCAAAGCCGTTGAAATGATTGAAGAAGGCAAGTTTGACCGTATGGTTGCCTGGAAAGACCGCGCCGTTGTGGATGTGTCGATTGAAAAAGCCATTGCCGCCTACCAAGCCGTCGATCCTGATGATACACTGGTTAAAACCGCTCGTGGTATCGGCATATCATTTGGAGACTAAAAAATGAATATTGATTACATCCGCCAATCCCTCTCTGATGAAGAAGAACTTATTCATATTGCTGAGTTCCACTGGATGTACACTGTTAACGCCGTGTTCAATATTATTTTTAGTTCCGCTTTGGCAATTATCATTATATGGGCTGCGATAACATTTCAGCCTGCTATGCTTGGACCGATTGCCCCGGAACAATTTGGGTTTATTGATCGCATTCAAACATTACATCCAGCGGTGAAAATTCTTTCTTTCTTTATCTTTATTCTAGGTGTTCTTAAGTTTGTTCAAATGATGATCATTAAAATCACCACGGAAATTGGCGTGAACGATATTCGCCTTGTTTACAAACGCGGTTTGATTGCGCGTGCCGTTGGTGAAATCAACATTGACCGTATTGAAGGAGTGAATGTACTCCAAGGTATTTTGGGTCGTATTTTCGGTTACGGCCGCGTGATGGTGCGCGGTATGGGTGTTGGTGAAGTCATCTTACCCCCTATTTCACAACCGATCCGTTTCAAAAAAGCCATTGAAAAAGCCCGCACCGCCGCGAAAAAACGCCGCGAAACTGATCCGACCGCCTAAAAATATTGACATAACATTTAGTGCTTGGTACTATTTTCCGACGATTAATGGATTGGTAGTAAAATGAGATGCCTCTGGATAAATCAATTGACACACAAAAAGGCACACATATAGAGGGTTGGGGATTTCTACCATCTGTTGATGATTTATTTCCTCCCGGATCACGCCTGAGATACGAAGCAGCCTTAAGAGGCTTAACGCTCACACAAACATGGTCAGATATAAAAGAGCAAGCTAACGCCGCATGGGTTGGTACGAAGGATTTTTGCGACAATTGGGAACATGCAACACCACCTGGTGAGTCCTTTGGTTTATTTAACAAATGGTCTTCACAACCAAAAGACGACGAATATGACATTGTTGAAAGACTAACAACAATTCCACAGGCGGGCAGAAAAATAGCGCCTACGTAACTTCTCATTGAGAAAGCTCTAAATATCCGCTAAAACTCCTTCTTAGAATTTGAAGGAGTTTTTTTTATGGCTGATAAACCAAAGTGGGATAAATCAAAACTAGTTTCTCGATACGTTACCGAAGGCGCCAAGAGCGCTCCCCATCGCGCTTATTATTACGCAATGGGATTAACGGAAGAAGAAATTCACCAGCCTTTGGTCGGTGTTGCCACTTGTTGGAACGAAGCAGCGCCGTGTAACATCGCTCTGTCTCGTCAAGCACAAGCTGTTAAGAAAGGTGTGAAGAATGGGTACGGCACACCAAGAGAATTTACAACAATCACCGTGACTGATGGTATTGCGATGGGTCACGAGGGCATGCGCTCTTCTCTTGTGTCGCGTGAAGCAATTGCTGACTCTGTTGAGCTTACCATGCGCGGCCACTGTTATGACGCGCTTGTTGGTTTGGCAGGCTGTGATAAATCCCTCCCCGGCATGATGATGGTGATGCTGCGTTTGAATGTTCCCTCTGTCTTTATGTATGGTGGCACAATTCTTCCCGGAAAATTCCGGGGTAACGATGTTGACATCGTTAATGTATTTGAAGGTGTTGGGAAACACGCAACGGGTGAATTCTCCGATGAAGATCTAAAAGAACTCGAATGTGTGGCCTGTCCATCGGCTGGTGCTTGTGGCGGTCAATTCACCGCCAACACCATGGCCTGTGTGTCTGAAGCCATTGGTTTGGCCTTACCGAACTCAGCCGGAGCCCCTGCCCCCTATGAATCCCGTGATGAGTATGCCGAAGCCTCCGGTAAAACAGTCATGGATTTAATTAAAAACAATTTACGCCCGCGTGATATTGTCACCCGTAAGTCATTTGAAAATGCGGCAACGATTGTTGCGGCGACGGGTGGGTCAACAAATGCTGGCCTGCATTTACCTGCAATGGCGCATGAGTGCGGCATTGATTTTGATCTTCATGAAATCGGCGAAATCTTTAAACGCACACCCCTCATTGCCAACCTTCGCCCCGGTGGAAAATATGTTGCCAAAAACTTATATGACATTGGTGGTGTCGGCGTTGTATTAAAAGAGCTTCTTGATAACGGTTTCATACATGGTGATTGTATGACCGTGACGGGAAAAACAATTGCTGAAAATCTCGAAGGCGTCACATTGCCTGAAGATCAAGATGTTGTGTATCCGGTAAAAAATCCTATTCACCCGACGGGCGGCGTTGTGAGCTTAAAAGGAAATCTTTGTCCTGATGGCGCGATTGTCAAAATCGCTGGTCTCGAAGAACTTGTTTTTGAAGGCCCTGCCCGCGTGTTTGATGGCGAGCAAGCGGCCTTCGATGCCGTGCAAGCACGCGAATATGAAGAAGGCGAAGTCCTCGTTATTCGTTATGAAGGACCAAAAGGTGGTCCTGGCATGCGCGAAATGCTCTCAACCACTGCCGCTTTATATGGTCAAGGCACAGGCGGTAAAGTCGCGTTGATTACCGATGGTCGTTTTTCTGGTGGAACACGGGGCTTTTGTATTGGTCATGCGACACCCGAAGCGCAAGAAGGCGGTCCTATTGGCCTAATTGAAACCGGTGATATCATCCGCATTGATGCTGAAAAAGGCACGGTTGATGTGAAATTAAGCGATGAGGAGCTCGCCGAGCGCAAGAAAAACTGGAAACCGCGCAAGCATAATTACAATAGCGGCGCGATCTGGAAATACACGCAA
>JBCDCD010000070.1:0-6876 GCA_039182445.1 Pseudomonadota bacterium
AACAGCCCGATGGTGCCGTGGTTCTTGCGGCGTAATGAAGTTCTATTTCCCCTTAAGTAGATGATGCCGGCAAAAGGCGTTTAATAGCGCGTTCGATTTCATCAAAGATCACCAACAATACGGGAATAAAGAAGATAAGAAGCGCACTGGCGAAAACAATTCCGGTGGCGAGTGAAACCGCCATTGGGATGATGAATTGCGCCTGTAGGCTGGTTTCGAGCAGCATTGGGAACAATCCAAGGCTGGTGGTGAGGGTGGTTAGCAAAATCGGGCGGAAGCGGCGTTTGAGCGCCAATATCGCGGCTTCAGCGGCGGTGAGTTCGGGCCGCTCTTTACGAAGGCGGTTATAGTAATCGATCAAAACAACAGAATCATTAATCACAACACCGGTCAGCGCAACAATTCCGAACAGTGAGATAAAGGAGAGGTTAAAACCAAGCAGCATATGGCCATAGATTGCGCCGGCAATGCCTAAAGGAATGGTCAGCATAATCACGAAAGGTTTCGCGTAGCTGCGTAACAAAGAGGTCAGCATCACAAAAATAATCATCAACGCGATGAGCATATTTTTACCGAGCGTTGCTAAATCATTTTGTTGATCTTTATTTTGTCCAGCAAGTTCGAAACTTAAACCCGGATAGCGATCTTGTAGCGGCGCATAAAAATCTTTTCGTATCTTTGCAATTGCTTCATCGGGGCTCATCAAGTCTTCATCGACATCCCCAGTAATGGAGACAACCTGACGGCCATCAACACGCTTAATCACAGAGGGGCTAAAGCGTTCTTCGATATCGGCAATGGTATCAATAGCCGCTCTTTCGCCGTTGGGAAGACGAATACGGATCTGTTCGAGGGTTGAGATATTCTCGCGCAGTTTTTCAGGATAGCGAACAAAGATCTCAATTTCGCTGGAGCCACGTTGAATGCGATCAACGGAACGACCCCGGAATAAATCGCGTAATTGTTGTCCAATGTCAAAGGGTGTTAGGCCTGCCGCGAGTCCGGCATCCGTCAACTCATAAACAAATTCTTTTTTACCGGGCTCGAGTGAGTCGACGACTTCAGACATAGACGGCATGTCGGCAATATTTTGTTTAAGTTCTTCCGAAGCAATTTCAAGTGTTGCACTATCACGATGCGAGATTTCGATATTGATATCGGCACCAGCACTGACGAGTGAACTTTGGAAGGTGAGGTTCTCCACTTGTGGGATTAGTGGGACGGCTTCACGCCATTTCTTCGATATTTCACCAGCGCTGAGCGTTCTAAAATCTGAGCCGACCAATTCCACAGTAATCTCTGATAAATGGCTGGAAATAGAGGCACTTGAGAGGGAGGCAGGGCCGCCACGATCGCCAAAAGTCAGCCCCGCACTGATAGAGATGTTCTCGTAAAGATCTTTTTTGTTGCCGCCTGTGATGTCGTCGGCGACTTGATAAAAGCCATCCATAATTTGATTGGTGTAATAGCGCGTGGTTTCAAAATTGGTGCCGACAGGCATGGTCAGATTGACGCGAATTTCATCGCTTTCAATTTGAGGGAAGAAAATAAATTTTATTGTGCCCGAACCCACCTGATAGAAAGCAAAGCCAACAATCACAAAAACAAGAACAACGAATAAATAACGCGCCAATAAAACCGTCTCAGCAATTTTAACGACAATGTTGTTGATGAACCAATTTAATCCATCGGTGACTTTACCACGCGCATAAGCAAGCAATCCAGTACTCCATCGTTTTGGATGGTGCAAGTGGGCGGGCAGAATAAAGAAGGCTTCGATGAGGGAGATAAACAAAACACTAATCACGATAATGGGGATGGGTTGCAGAATTTGTCCCAAAATTCCGGTGCTAAATATTAAGGGCAAGAAAGCAGCCATGGTTGTTAAAACACCGATCGTCACCGGGGCTTGGATCCGCTCAATCGCCCTTAGAGTGGGGTGATCAGAGGTTCCCTCGTCGTGTTGGTGGAAGATACTTTCCCCCGTTACAATCGCATCATCAACCACAATTCCAAGTACCACGATCAGCGCAAAGAGCGAGATCATATTAATGGTCACACCAAAAAGAGAAGCGATAAATAAGCCGCCCAAGAAGGATACCGGAATCGCAAAGCTTGTCCAAAAAGCGAGTTTTAAATCCAGGAATAAAAGCAAGCAGGTGAAAACAAGCAAATATCCTAAGATCGCATTTCGCGCCAAAAGACTAATCCGTTCTTTAAGAATAATCGTTTCATTTTTCCAAACAGTCAGATTAATTTCTGCTGGTAGTTCGAGTGTTTCGACATATTCTTTAATTTGTTTTTCAATCGCGAGAATATCTTGTCCAGCACTACGTGTGACATCGACAAAAATTGCATTCTCGCCATTATATTGGTTGATGATGTCGACATCTTCGAAACCATCTTTAATAACGGCGATATCGCCAAGGCGTAAAAGTGTACCGTCTTCATTGCTGCGAATGACAATATTGCCGAATTCTTTACCGTAATAACGGCGGTCTTGAACACGGACCAAAATCTCGGAAGCCCCGGTGCGCAACGTTCCTGCGGGTAAATCAATCGAAAATTGGCGTACGGTTTCGGCCACCTGACCAATGGTGAGATCGTAACGGCGGAGCGTGTCTTCAGAGATTTCAATACTAATTTCGCGGTCGGCTGAACCGGAAATATCGACAAGCGAGACTTCCGATAAACCCAGCACACGATCTTTTACAATTTCAGCCCAGTCGCGTAAAACAAGTGGATCAGTGTCACCATGAATGACAAGGGTAAGCACTTCACTTTTTGCTTTGACTTTCACGATAGAAATTTCTTCGGCGTTTTCTGGTGGAAAATCTTGTAGTGAATCGATTTCTGTTTCGACATCACTCAGCACCTGATCGCCATCAACAAAATCTTCTAATTCAATCGTAATAACACCAATGCCTTCTTCGGCGTTCGATTCAACGCGGTCGACACCTTGAATACCAATGACGGCTTCTTCGACGCGGCGGGTAATACCACTTTCAACATCCTGTGGTGTTGCGCCGGGATAAGGAACGGTGACGTTGATAATACGCGGATCAATAATCGGGAAAGTTTCTTTAACCATTGCGCCAATACTGCCCAAACCGGCAATGATGAAGAAAATCATCAGAATATTGGCGGCGGCACTATTCTCCGCAAACCAAGCAACAAGGCGGTTTCCGGGTTTTGGCGTATGAGGGTTCGGTGTTGTCACAGTTGTCTACTCTTTATAGTCCTTCATTGCTTTCTGGTGGGGCCGTGCCCATAACTTCTTCCGCATTCTTTGTGGGTGTCTCGGTTACATTGACACTCATGCCATCCGAAGCACCTTTTAGAAGCCCTAAAACAACACGGGCTTCTTGCCCGTTTCCGATGGCAAAAGTTTTGGTATCGTTTTTCGTGATGATTGTCGGGCGATACGATTGAAGCGTATTATCACCTTTAACGATCCAGATTTGATCTTGTCCTTGAAGCGCCCCATTGGGCATCGCCCAAACATTTTCAATTGCATTGGCTTTTAATTCAACATCAACAAAAACACCCGGTACTAAAATATTCCATTGATCATCGTTGGGTTGGATGATGACATCAACAAAACGTGTGGTCGTATCAAGCGTGCTGCCGATGCGGTCAATAACGCCTTCTAGCTGTATCTTCTCACCCCTGTAATCCGCATGAATGCTGACTTTATTGCCTTGCTCATCGCCTTTGTCCGTATCGATATATTTTAGCAATCTGTCTTCCACGGGGACGCTGACTTCCAAGGCATTTTCGGGATAAGCCATGCCGTAACTTTGGCCGGCTTGAACGAATTGGCCAAGCTCAATAGAGGTGCTGATCACACGGCCGCCAAATTCATAAGAGACTTTAGTGCGTTTTAAATCTAGTTGCGCATTGCCGAGTTGTGCTTTTGCGGACGTAAGCGATGCACGTGCTTGTTCAAGTTGCGGTTCTCTAGCAACAAGATCGGGTGCTGGGCGATTTGGGTTAAGACTCTTCCATTCTTCAATAGCTGCATTGCTATCTGCTTCTTGAAGACTTAAATTGGTACGGGCGTGTTCGACTTGAGCGCGGGCCACATTTACTTGGTTGACGAAATCGGCTTGTTCAATTTTAAAAAGCACATCGCCTTTTTTGAAAACACCACCATCGTTAAAGACGGGGTTCACATAGACAATACGGCCGGAAACTTGGGGTACGATGTTGATTTGTCCGTTGACTTCAACCGTTCCTGTTCGGTTAAAGGTGACCTCCTGTGTTTGCGGGGTCACCTTAGAAGTACTGACCAGTAAGGGTTTCGTCGGGGCGTTTTCACGCGGACGTTCTTCTTTAACATGGAGTTTTGTCGATAAGAAAATACCGCCAATGATAAAAAGCAGAACGATCAGCAGCTGAATATTCGCTATAACTACATTCGGTTTTTTGGCAGCGGGCTCCTCTTTTTTTTCAGGTGCCGCAAATGATTCATTGTTTTGATTATATTGGTTTGGATCGTTGTTCATCATCATGCTTACCTTTTATAAGTCAATTTTATTCGAAACGCGACGCGCGTTGTTGTGAATGTTGTCGGGGCGTACTTGTCGCGGTGCAAAAGTTGGTGGCCTGGTTGGTTCTGTCGTTTCAATGGTTTCGGTCACAGGCGCTTCAACCACTTCTTCTATGGTCTTGCTTTGTACCTCGTTGGTTTCAGTTGTTACGGCGGGTGTCGGCTTTACTGGGGACGGTGTTTCATCAAACCATGCACCGCCCAAAGCTAGATGTAGCGCAAGGCGCGCGTTCCATATGGCTTGTTGTACGTCCAATATTTGCTGGCGTTGTGACAGCAGACGTCGTTCGATGTCCAATAGCTCGGTTAGGTTAAGAATGCCTCGTTGGTAACGGCTTTCAGCCAATTTATAGGCTTCACTGGCTTCTGTTTCGGTTTTCTCAAGTTGTGTGAGTTGTTTGCGGGCGTTTTCCTCACGTTGCAGCGCGTTTTCCACTTCTTGGACGGCGGTTAAGATGCTTTGTGCATAGTCCGCGGCCAATTCACGGGCGCGTGATTCTTGAAGACGTACGTTGGCGCGTAAACGGCCGCCTTCAAAAAGCGGCTGGGTGATATTGGCCAACAGATTCCAAGCGATACTGTCTGCGGAGATAAGATCACCAAGATCTTCGGCTTGGAAACCATAGCCTCCACCAATGCTCACCGAGGGGTAAAGCTGCGCCACAGCGACATCAATGCCGCGATTGGCGGCGGTGAGGAGCAGCTCATTGCTACGAAGATCAGGGCGCGTATCCAAGAGGGCGACTGGTGGCGGTATAGTGAGCCTTTCTGGCGGCGGGGCGAGCTCAATAAAGCTGTAATCGGTGTCCTGATCGGCAGCATTTGGCATCAATCCGAGTAATAGGTCGAGGGCGTACGTGTTTTCTTTAATGTTCGATTCGATGCTGGGGAGCTGCGATTGAACAGACGCCAAATTCTCGCGCGCGAGACGGACATCTAGGGCGGAGACTCCATCGGCACCAAGCTCATAGCGGCGCTCAACGATCTCGCGTGTTTTTTCACGGCTAGCGATGGTTTGCTCTATCAATTCTTGTTGTTTGCTTAATGTGGCAAGACCAATACGCGTTTGCATGAGCTGTACGATTAAACTCTGTACGAGCGCATCACGATTGGCGACGCTGGCGAGATAAGATGCGCGATCCGCCGCGATTTGATTGCGGATTTCGCCAAAAAGATCAAGCTGCCATGCGGCAGAAACGCCCAAATCAAAATTTGTTTGGTACACCGTTCCACCGCCGGGAAGGCCATTGAGGGGCCCTGCTTGACGGGAGGCACCTGTATCAGCAGACAGCGTTGGGAAGAAGCCCGCACGGCTTATATTGACTTGCTCACGGGCTTGTATGAGACGCTCCCCAGCAGCCTGCAACTGTAGATTTTGCTGGATTAGTTGGGCAACAAGTTGATCGGTGGCTGGGTCATTGTAGTTTTTCCACCAAGTTTGGTTTAGAGCCAAATAGTTGTTTAGGGATGTTTCTTCGGATGAGGCATTTTCAAAACGGTCAAAAAAGCTGAATGAGTTGCCAGATACGTCATTATTAGAAGACGTACACCCGATTAAACCCAATGTGGTAGCGATGATGAGAAGATTGTAGCGAATAACGGACCCCTATTGGATATTCCCCTAGAACTGTATCATTATTTGTCTCAAAAGTAGATACGGCTATTTTTATAATAACTGTATTCGTGGTTGAATTTCGATTGGTAACATTTCACTATCATTTTTATGTCTGATTCCGATCTTTTATTATTGCCCGAAGAGAGAGAAATGCTGCCGATTCTTAGCGATTCAGCGCCATCGCTCTTCTTCAATGTTCCTTATACAGAACGCGCTGTGAGCCGTGAAACTGTCGATATTGTTCATTTTATGAAGCCTGGCTTTGATGAGTGGGAAAGAAAAGGCTATCAGTCGCAAAAATGTATTCCAGAGAATGCGTTTTATGATCGTATCTATTATTGGGGTGAAAAATCAGCGCAAGCATCACGTTTTTACTTGGCGCGTCTACTCACGCGATTAAATGACGGTGGTTATCTTATCGCAGCGGCAAAAAATGATGAGAATGGGAAACGATATCAAAAATGGTTTGAAGAATTTGGATTACAACCGCAAAATATCTCAAAGAAAAAAACACGTATTGTTTTTGCAAAAAAAGAGTTAGTTAAAATAGATGTCATAAACCAAGCAATTGAAGAATCTTCAGATTATAAAATTACTTATAACAGTGTTGAATTTAAAACGCATCCAGGGATTTTTTCAGCACAAAAAATTGATCAAGGATCAATTTTGCTCATTGAAAATTTATCCGATGAGCTGAAGGGTGTTGGCG
>JBCDCD010000071.1:0-6850 GCA_039182445.1 Pseudomonadota bacterium
ATTTATTTTATGGCGCCATGCACAGACTGGTTCTTAGGATTTACCCGCCTCGCAAAAGGCAATACCGCCCTCGGCGCGGCATTGTTACCGATCAATCTGATTGTACAGCTTTTGCTTTATCCGGTTTACCTCCATATTTTCGGGATTGATGCGATAGAGACCGGTGCCAGTAATATTTTTGAAACATTATGGCAGTGGTTTCTCGTACCCCTTCTCTTAGCGTTATCCTCACGTCTCATAATTGAGCGCCTTGTTAGCAAAGAAACATTAGAGCTGATACAGTCTGCTATTACTGTTATTATCTCCGTCTGTCTTGCTCTTTTAGTATTACAAATATCAGCAGCGAATATTGGAACTTTAATGGCGCATGTCGCAATTGTTCCCCTTATTCTCGGCGCGATTTTTCTTTTCTTTATAGTGATTTTCTTTTTAAGCGAAGGAATCTCAAAAATCATGCAGTTTTCGTATGAAGACCGTGTTTTGATTAAAATGACGATGGCCGCGCGCAATGCACCGCTGATGCTTGCGGTCACTATGGCGGTTATGCCCGATCAACCGATTATTTATGCGGCAATTATTATTGGAATGTTGGTGGAGCTTCCACACTTGGTCGGCTTGAAAGTTATCCTATTACGCGGTAAAAATAAAACAGGAGCGATTACAGTATGAAAACATTATTGACGATCTTGGTTCTATCCTTCGTGTTATTCCCGATAAAGGTTTACGCGCATTGTGAAATCCCGTGCGGTATTTTTGATGATAGCGCGACTTTTGCCAAAATGATGGAAAATGCGCAGACAATTAAAAAATCGATGGTTGAGATCAATAAGCTTAGCGCGCAAGAGACAATTGACCATCATGGCATTACACGATGGACCATGAACAAAGAAGATCATGCGATAAAGATTCAAGAAACAGTGTCTCGATATTTTTTGGCGCAGCGGGTTAAGCTTCCCGCTGACAATGCGGATGAAGCGGCATTGGCCGATTACACCAAACATACGACGCTTTTGCATGAAATCATTGTGACGGCGATGAAAACCAAACAGACGCTAGATACCTCAGCTGTTGATCGTTTGCGTGATGCTATTACCGCCTATAAAGAGCATTATTATAAAGATCACGAAGGTGATCACGCGCATTAATGCGTAATTAATCTACTTCGTCACGATTTTATAAGGCTGGCCGGATTGAACACGGGATGAATTGGTCATGCCGTTCAAGACCAAGAAATGCTCGCGCTTGTCTTTTTCGACATCCATTTTCGCCGCCAGCGTATCCACCGTGTCACGTGAAGAGGCGGTCACAACACGGAGCTTTTTCGGTTGAATAGTGCGTTTCTCCGACGCGCTGAGACGACGGAAGCTGTAAGTTGACTTCTTGAGTTCACTAATAAAGGCGGCGCTTGTACCGCGTGGGATGGCCATTTGAAAACGGAAGAACTCCCCTTTCGCCCACTCAATCAGCGTCACGCGCAACGTCACGCTACGCCCATTGATTGTGCCGGGGAAGGATGCCGTCGCGGCATCCATACCGTTAATCTTAATGCGTTCGGCATTGGTGGTTTTTTCATTGGCCAACACTTTTTGGGTGAGTAATTGATACACATCCAATCCGCTTTTGTCATTGGCCGCATCAAAGATAAGCGTGTTGCCGTTTGAATGTTGCGCGACCACTTTTGAAGGCTGATTGATAATTCTAGATCCTTTGGGCACATCAAAAGCAAAGCCTAGCACCGGATGATAGAAAGTATTGCCACGGGCAAAACCCGCCGCGGCGCTATCGCCGTAATCCAGCCCATTAATTTTTTGTAAGTATGTAGCGCGGTTAATCTTTTCACTTTGTGGGTATTCAGCCGCGACTTTTGTTGTGATCGCTACACGATCTGAGGTCATTGGGTGCGTTGAAAAGAAACTATGTTGAATTTTCTTCCCTGTCTGCTTTGCTTCAAATTTTGATTGCTTATCAAGATTATTCAAAAAGCGTGTCATCGCTTTTGGGTCATAACCCGCACGCGCCAAATAACGAATACCAAGATTATCCGCTTCGTTTTCTTGTTTACGCGAATAAGAAGAGAGATAAAGGTTCGACCCTAAATTCGCCGCCTGCCCGGCCGCAGAGCTGCCAGTTGCAATACCGACTGCCGCCGCACCAAGGCCAATGAGTGTGCCTTGTGACATGCGTTCCGCCGAATGACGTCCGGTAACGTGCGCAATTTCGTGCGCAACAACGGCCGCCATTTCTGCTTCACTGTTAGCGAGCGTCAACAAGCCGCGTGTGACATAAATATAACCACCGGGCAACGCAAAGGCGTTTACCATGGGCGTATCAATCACAAAAAATTGGTATTTCACTTCCTTGCGTTCGGTATTCACCGCAAGTTTTTGACCAATATTACTGACATACGTCGCAATCGGTCCTTTCATGAAACTACCAAATTGTGCCTCGATTTTTGGATGTTCTTGGGCGCCGACTTGGGCTTCGCGCTCCGGCGAGAGTAAGGCAGTAAATTGACGATTGCCCGTCGCAGGGTTCACACTACAGGCGACAATCCCCAAAACCAGGGCAATTGCTAAGCCCAAAAAAGATTGCTTGCGTGTGAGGGGGAATTTCGTCCATTTTAGTGCCATGAGGCTTCTCTTTGTTCTGTTAATGATGTTTATGGTTATAAAACCTAGCTTCGCCGAAAACAACAGCGAAAATAAGGCGGATTCCCCCGCAAAAGCGCCACAATTTACTATTGATTTCGATCTATGGAAAAACAAAAAAGAGATTAAACTGACCAAAACCGGGCGCGTGGATAAGATTATTGATGGCCTGACCTTTACCTTAAAAGACGGCACCGTTGTTCGCCTTGCCTCGATTGATATCCCCGATCGGTATGAACGGCAGAACAATTTATACGAACAAGCAGTCGTGACCATCTTAAAAGACCTATTCAAAAGCGGAACGAAAGTGCATTTATTTCAAACACGATCCTCAAAAGAAGGTCGCCGAAACAGAATGGGGCATCGTCTTGCGCATGTGGTGACAGATGACGACAATATTTGGATTCAAGGGCAGCTTCTGCAAGAAGGACTCGCGCATGTTTATAATGACCCCGATCAGGATGAATTACTCGCTGAGTTATTAGAAGCTGAGTTAAAGTCGATGCGCGCGCAAAATGGTATTTGGGATCGCAGTAGTCCATATTTTTTACGCACGCCGGACCAGCTCGATGTGTCGCAAGATGAGTTTGTGGTTGTGCAAGCGACGCCCAAAAAAGTCGCGACGGTACGTAATAATGTCTATTTGAATTTTGGGCAGAATTGGAAGAATGATTTCACGGTGATGATCACACCCGATCAGCGCAAGAAACTGGCGCGGAATGGCGTGGATCCCCTCTCCCTCGCCAATCAGCCCTTACGGGTACGAGGATGGCTACGCGAGTATAATGGCCCCTTCATTGAGCTCGAAGATATCGGCCATTTACAGGTATTAAAACCCGATGAGACATTGCAAAACGAGGCGCAAGATTCTACGCTAGCCCCGGAAAACGAGGAATCTTAATGTCACAACTGCAACATAGCATCGAAGCCATTGGATCAGATTTAGAGAAAAAGAAACTCTTCGATCTTTTTCCCGAGATTGAGCCCTATGAAACAGGCTTTTTAGAAGTGGATGAACCGCATGAGCTCTATTGGGAACAATGTGGTAATCCCGAGGGTATTCCTGTGGTTTTTTTACATGGTGGCCCCGGGGGTCGATGTTCAGGGAAAAGCCGACGTTATTTTGACCCGGATCACTATCGCATTATTTGTTTTGATCAGCGCGGCGCAGGACAATCCAAGCCTGATTTCTGTTTAGAGAATAATTCCCCTGCTCATCTAGTCAGTGATATCGAAGCCTTACGCGAGCATTTGGAAATTGAGAAATGGCATGTATTTGGCGGTTCCTGGGGGTCAACGCTCTCCCTACTCTACGCGATCGAGCATCCTGAAAGAATTACAAGCATGGTGTTACGCGGGATTTTTCTGATGGAGCAAGCCGATATTGATTGGCTCTATAGTAAAAACCGCCATATTTTCCCAGAAGCATGGGAAGAATTTTTGGAATACATCCCTGAAGAGGAACAAGATGATTTACTTGCCGCCTACGGAAAACGTCTTTTTGATGAAGATCCAAAAATTCATCGCAAAGCCGCAATTGTTTGGAGTCTTTATGAAAGCTCTTGCGCTTCGCTTATTCCGAATTACGAGACTATTACTACAAAAGAACAAGTCGATCATGCGTTGGCGATTGCAAAAATTGAATGTCACTTCTTTACCAATTATTTGATTAGCGAAGAAGAGAGCATCTTAAAGAAAGTGGATCGTTTCCGACACATCCCCACGATTATGATTCATGGGCGCTATGACATGATTTGCCCACTACTGACCGCCCATAAGCTGCATAAAGAGTGGCCGGAAGCCGATTTTATTATTGTTCCCGATGCGGGACATTCCTCTTCTGACCCCGGTATTCGGTCACGTTTGATTGAGGCCACTGAAACGATGAAAGCGATAAAATAGAGAGAAACGATGACATATAAAACCCTCAATGATTTTGATTTTGCTGGTAAGAAAGTTTTACTACGTGCTGATTTGAATGTGCCTTTACAAGATGGCAACGTCACTGACACCACCCGCATTGATCGATTAAAGCCAACAATTGATTTCTTAAAAGAGCGTGCAGAAAAAGTGATTATCTTGTCGCATTTTGGTCGTCCCAAAGGAAAGGAAAATCCAGATTTTTCTCTTTCATTTTTACCCGCCGTTTTGGAACAGCAATGGGGTGTGAAAATTGGTTTCGGCGAAGAAAGTAATGAAGCGGTGACACTGCTCGAGAATTTGCGCTTCAATCCAGGTGAAGAAGCGAATGATCCTGAATTTGCGAAAGACTTAGCGGCCAAGGGGGATGTTTTCGTCCATGATGCCTTTTCAACAGCGCACCGCGCGCATGCTTCAACAGAAGGTATTGCCCACCTACTCCCTTCTGCTGCCGGATTGTTGATGGAAGCGGAATTAAAGGCGCTCAGTGATGCGCTAGAAGCACCAGAGAAGCCCGTCATGGCGATCGTTGGCGGTGCAAAAATATCAACAAAACTCAGTGTGTTAAGCAACCTTGTGAAGAGAGTAGATTATCTTGTGCTCGGCGGTGGCATGGCGAACACTTTCTTATTTGCCAACAACCAGCCGATGGGCAAATCACTGTATGAATATGAAATGGTCAACGAAGCACGTGAAATTCAAAAAACCGCCAGCGCACATAATTGCGAAATTATTCTGCCCAAAGATTGTATCGTGGTGGATGAGTTAAAGGCTGGCGTTGCATCGGATGTGAATGTCTTCCCTCACTTCCCCGAAGAAAAAGAATCCGTCGATGCAGGACCGGAAAGCATCGAGAATGTTTCAAACATCCTCGAAGAATGCAAAACTGTTCTTTGGAATGGTCCCTTGGGTGTTTTTGAAATTGAACCGTTCGATAATGGTACGAATAAAGTCGCGCAAAAAGTCGCCGCTCTGACAAAAGATGGCAAGCTGATCAGTGTTGCCGGCGGCGGTGATACGGTGGCCGCGCTTGAAAATGCCGGTGCCGCAAAAGACTTTAGTTACATTTCAACGGCTGGCGGCGCATTTTTAGAGTGGCTCGAAGGAAAAGAGCTGCCGGGTGTGGCAGCTCTCTATCAAAATTCTAAAAAAGCAGCTTAATCTTAATGGCGGCTTGATCTGAGGATCTCATCAGCCATTGGCATTGCGATTGTATCAAAATACTGGATCGCGCAGCTTAATTGACGATGCTCAACAACTTTGTCATCGCGTAAACGAGATGTTAGCAAGAACATATTGATGAAATCTGTTTTTTGAATACCCATCGCACGACAAGCAACAGCCAAACCCTGTCCTTTTTTGTGACGTAGCATTTCTTCGGCCACTTCAATAGGAAGACCGCAATAAACAGAGAAACAAGCAATAAATGTGGCAACTTGACCACGCTTGAGGTAGTTAATCATCTCATATGGCGTCAACATGTCGTTACGGCAAAGCGTTTCTGCCTCTTCGATCATTGAGGATGTCACAGCAAATTCACCAAAGGCGCTACCAACAATTTCTTCTTTTGTTTCCTGTAACGCGATATCAAACACTTGTGCTGTTTCGATATCAAAATTCTCTTCAATATAGATTTTTAGCTCTTCACCAACAAAATTGTAAATCTCATTCACAAGATTATTGGTAATTTCAGGACGCGCCAATAAAGGCTTGGTCATTGACTCATCTGTTTGTGTCATCACTGAGAACACACGAAGCGCATGATCGGTAAGTTCAATATTTCTATTACTTACTAATGTCTTTGCTGTCATGAGATCGCGTGTATTCACCAACGCGTTAATCACAACTTCAGAGAGACCTGCACGCTCGGCAATCACTTGCCAATATTCTTTTTCTTGCGAATTCACAATATAAAGAAGATCTGTATCATTCAAAACCGGGCTGTGTTTTAGCACTGGTGTTGCGATATCAATCTCGTCATTGGCAAGGTTCAGGATAAGGCGCAATGGCGCATTATCCAAAACGCTCATCTTATGAGCAATTGCACGACGAAGATTTTTTTCTGCTTGCGCGACCAAGCTCATAAGAACATCGGTAACGATTTCTTTTTCGCTTGGACCTAAATTAATGTTTAATACATCTGAAATGATATTGGCCAGTTCAGAACTCGCGTCAGGTTGATGATCCCCTGACATCGTGTAAATCTTATGCTTGTCATACAAGCTGACAAGTAGATTCTGTGCTTCTGGCACTTGGTTTAATAAAGTTAACGACACCTTAAC
>JBCDCD010000072.1:0-6828 GCA_039182445.1 Pseudomonadota bacterium
GACGGATGAGGGTGAGGAAACTATTGATGATCTAGATGCCTTTATTGGCGTTGAAGAAGAAGTTGAGGATTTTGAAGCCGAAATTATGGAAGAAGTAGAATCAAATGAGACTCAGGAAATAATCGAAGAAGTTTCACCGATCCAATCCTTAGAAATTCTTGAATAGTTAATCTCTGTTAGAAAAATAACTCTCTAAAATTTCTTCTTCGTTTTTATTTTCTAATAAAAAATCCTTTTTCGTATCCATAGCCGTTTGGATCATCATCATATATTCGTCTTGCGCTATCTCATACAGGCCAAATTGCATGAGATGCGGATTCGAAAATTGTGAATCAAGTATTTCAAAATTCCCCATTTGTAGGCGTGCACACAAATGCACAAGTGCGATTTTGCTCGCATTATCTTCTGTTGAAAACATACTCTCGCCGCAAAAAACAGCGCCGATCGCCAGGCCATAAAGACCGCCGCAAAGCCTGTTATTCTGCCAATATTCAATGCTGTGAGCATGTCCTAGATGATGAAGCTCAATAAACGTATCGCGGATCGGTTGATTGATCCATGTGCTCTCACGACCGTCTTTGCTCTCGCCACAAGCTTCAATAACCTCTTCAAACGCCGTGTTAATTTTTATCTCATAACCACCTTGTTTGATCGTACGCAAAAGACGTTTGGGAATATGCAAGTCTTTAATCGGAAGTAAAGCGCGTTGATGCGGCGCGTAAAAATTATAATGCGGATCATCGGCGCTTTCCGCCATAGGAAAGATGCCTTGACGATAGCCTTCCAAAAATAATTCGGGGGAGGCTTCTACAAACATGAAAACTTATTTTTTGAGTTTTTCAGCAAGCTTTTTTTCAAGCCAGTGAATATCATAATTACCCGTTTTGAAATCATCTTGCGAGATAATCCATTCGTGCAGCGGTAATGTTGTTTTGACACCATCGACAACGGTTTCAACAATGGCACGGTGCAAACGCTTAATCGCATCATCGCGTGTTTTCGCATGAACAATCAGCTTACCCACCATGGAATCGTAATAAGGCGGGATGGAATAGCCGCCGTAAATCGCGCTGTCAAAACGCACGCCAAGCCCTCCAGGAGCGTGGAATTGCTTGATTTTACCAGGGGAGGGGATGAATGTTTCTGGATCTTCTGCATTAATCCGCACTTCGATCGCATGACCCCGCAAGCGAATATTTTCTTTGTTCAAAGAGAGTGGCTCGCCCGCCGCAACACGAATTTGTTCAGCAATCAAATCAATACCGGTGATCATTTCGGTTACCGGATGTTCCACCTGAATTCGTGTGTTCATTTCCATGAAGTAGAATTTTCCATCTTCATAGAGATATTCAATCGTCCCCGCGCCAATATAACCCATCTCACGCACCATACGGGCGGAAAGAGACCCAATTTCTGCGCGTTCTTCTTCCGGCAGAACAGGAGAGGGTGCTTCTTCAACTAATTTTTGGTGACGACGTTGAATCGAACAATCCCGTTCGCCAAGGTGGATACCATTGCCATGTTTGTCACCAAAGACTTGGATCTCAATATGGCGTGGCTTTTCTAAATATTTCTCAATGTAAACAGTGTCATCGCCAAAATTGGCGGCGGCTTCACGACGCGCCGTGGTGAAGGCTTCTTGAAACTCTTCGTCATTGCGCACGACCTGCATCCCTTTACCACCGCCACCAGAGGCGGCTTTGATGATCACGGGATAGCCAGCATTGTTACAAATTTCTAATCCTTCTTCAACGCTTTCGACCGCGCCGGGAGAACCAGGAACAACAGGCAGGCCAAGCTCTTGTACTGTTTTCTTGGCGGTCACCTTGTCACCCATCTTTTCAATATGCTCAGGCTTTGGTCCAATAAATGTAAACCCATGCTCTTCAATCATGCGGGCAAATTGTGCGTTTTCAGAGAGGAAGCCATAACCCGGATGAATCGCATCGACGCCTGTTACGGCCGCAGCAGTAAGAATCGAAGGGATGTTGAGATAACTATCTTTGCTTTGGGGCGGTCCGATACAAACAGACTCATCAGCCAAACGCACGGCCATTGAATTGGCATCGGCGGTTGAATGCACTGCCACGGACTGAATACCCATTTCACGACAGGCGCGAATAACACGAAGGGCAATTTCACCGCGATTGGCTATGAGAATTTTTTTAAACATCAGCGTTTGATTTTACTCAATCACACACAGCACATCACCGAATTCAATCGGTTGGCCGTTTTCAAAAAGAATTTGTGTTACGGTTCCGGACTTATGCGCTTTAATCGGGTTCATAACTTTCATCGCTTCAACGATGACCAACGTATCGCCTTCGCCGACGCTATCGCCTTTTTTGATGAAAGGAGGCGCATCCGGTTCAGGCGCCGTATAAACTGTGCCTACCATCGGCGATGTGACGGCACCCGGATGATCACCTGTGATGGCATCGGGTAGATCTGTTGTTGCCGCTTGGGGCACTGTTGGGTCTGATGGCATTTTTACGGGGGCGGCTGGTGCGGCGGCACCGGCAGGTGCCATCATTACGCCGCGATTAACGCGGATCATCTGGTCGCCTTCGGCCACTTCAATTTCATTGAGGCCAGTTTCATCCAGTAATTCGGCTAGTTTCTTAATTGCTTTGGAATCGATTTTCATAAAAAAGTCACCATCTCGTTACGCTTCAAACGCTCTTGATACAAAAGTTATGCGTAAAAGTCAAAGCGAATCGACGGCTTATTCCCCAGACGAGTTGATTGTTTCTCTAATTTTATCAATGGCTTGCAGGTATCCGTCGGTGCCTTGTCCCATGATCAGGGCCGCCGCAACAGGGGTGATATAAGAATGGCGGCGGAATTCTTCGCGTTCTTCAATATTGGAAATATGGACTTCGAAGATTGGGCAAGAAAGCAGCTTGAGCGCATCATGAATCGCAATTGATGTATGGGTATAGGCGCCGGCATTAATAATCACTGCGTCATATTGATCTATCGCCGCATGAACGCTTTCAATAATCTCTCCTTCATGATTAGACTGGTAGCAATCAATGCTGAAATCATATTGCGCCGCATGATCAATGCATTTTTTTTCTAAATCAGCCAATGTCTCTGTGCCATAAATTTGCGGCTCACGCTTACCAAGCATGTTGAAATTCGGCCCATGGATAAGAAGAATTTTTGTCATTCGTTTTCTACTGGATCCTCATCAATAAGGTCTTCCGGTGGAAAAACCAAAACATCTGTATTTTTAAGTTTAAGCAAATAACTTCCTAAAGGGGCAACAATGACGGTTGTTTCTATCTTTTCCCCATTATCAAAATGTAACGTAATAGGAAATGTTGAATCAATTGTAAGCGGTTCTTCTAGGTTAATCAGCATAATATGAAACCCTGTGGGTTCCAAATACGTATCTGTCTTAGCAGGTGTGACTATCTGCTTTACACGACGCATGAGCATCATACCGTCATCAGGATCAATCAGATTTTCGTGTAGCTCGACAATCTCGGCAACGGGGCTCTCTGCATTAATCAGAGCGATGTCTTCACTGGTGTTATTTTCTAATGTGAGAAAGACGGCGCCATTTTTTTGTGACGGTGCGGTCTCAAAAGCATAGACATTATCCACGGCAATTGGCTTTGAAGCGGGCAAGCATGCGGATAATAATAAAATAGAAAAGAGTAATAAATTATGCATTAGAGTTGGCAATCATATCGAGTAGATCTTTTAAGTCCGGCATTTCTTCTTGATTAACAAAGTGAATATCTTTACCAATTAAAAAAGCAGGTACGGACAGAACACGGATTCCGTCTGCACTTGAAATATCATCCTCGATAATTTTTCTCACTTCGTCACCGTCCGCATCACTGAGCATCTTTTTATAATCAATGCCGTAAAGATTAGCGGTCTCTTCGATAAAGCTATCGGGCGGGACGATGTCAGGGTGTAATGTTATGGCTTCATGCATTTCCCAAAATTTATCTTGTAGGCCAGCAGCAATGGCAAGGCGATGCAGCCTTTGTACGCCTTCTTCTCCGTATGAAATGGGACGAATAACATATCGTACATCTTTACGAATTTTTAAAAGCTCTTCGATCAGCGGGTGCATCTCACGACAAAAACCGCAGCTGTAATTTGAAAACTCAACCAGTGTTATCGTTGCGTTGGGATTGTCACGGACAAGAAACTCCGCTCTGGGGTTCTCTGCCTTGTAATAAATTCTATTAAAATGAGCGATGCCAAGCAGTGTATAGGCAGCGGCTATAAAAATAAGAATGAGGACAGCGCGTCGGGCTATAGTGGACATGACTAATTCTTAGTTTCGTTGATCCTTAATAATACGCAGTAATTCATCCGCAGGTATAAAACCTGGTGTAATTTCTTTGCCAATGATAAAACCCGGTGTTCCGCGAATACCCATAGCGCGTGCTTGTTCAATGTTTTTGTCCAGCATCGCACCAATACGTTTATTATCTTTATCTTCTTTCAACTTATCAACATCGAGGCCAACATCTTTGGCCAATTTTTCAAGGTTTCTAGCACTTTTCTCGCCCGGGAAGTTCATAATCTTGGTGTGATATTCCCAATATTTTCCTTGCTCTTCTGCGGCCAGAGACCATTTGGCGGCTTCGCGGGAAGAGGGGCCCAGGATTGGCATGTCCATCAATACAACTTTGATATTGTCATCTTCTTCGATGACTTTTTGCAACTCTTCCAATGCACGGCGACAATAGCCACAATTGTAATCAAAAAACTCAACGACAACGACGTCGCCATCGGCGTTTCCGGCAGTGGGTAAGTCATCTCGTTTCGAGATATTGGCAACAAAAGCTTCCGCTTGTTTCGCGGCTTCGGCGCGCTCTTCTTCAGCGGCGCGTTCTTGGTATTTGCTCACACTATCGATAATCTTATCACCATTCTCCAATAAATATTCTTCGAACATTTTTTGAATTTCGGCTTTTTGTTCTTCAGTGAAGTCTTCTGCTTTCGCTTCTATAGGCGCGATCAAAAAACAAAGAACGGTAAAAAGAAATAAAATACGGCGCACGCGAAAAGCTCCTATCGGTTAAGTCTTATTATTTATGTTGAATATAATATTGTACCTTAAAGCGTGCGCAAAGGGCAAAGTCACCCTTATTCAGCTTTTGTTAGGCCGAGAGAATGTAATAATGTCATTCGCACGTAAAGCCGCGGCACTCCCTTTTTCGAGCCCTTCCAGCGCCAATTTTGCTTGCTGACGCGCATATTTATCTTTGCGCTGTAAAATGGCTTCTTCGGCCAAATGCAGTCGCGCCATTGAATCTTGGTCAAGTCGGCCATAGGCGGTTGCTAAGAGACGGTGTACGCGCGTTGATCGTGGTTCATCACGGGCTGCGCGTTTAAGATTTTCAACCGCCATTTGATATTGTCCTTTGTCACCGCGTGCACTTTCAATTTGTGCATGGGCCAAAGCAGTACGAATAAGTCCTGATTGGGGGGCAAGCGCGAGCGCGCGTTCATAAGAAGGCAGACTTTCTTCAACACGACCGTAGTCCATCAACATCTGACCTTTTAGCTCATGAAAATAGGCGTTCTTTGGTTCTTTTGTAATGAGCTGATTGATAAGCTTAATGGATTCATCCAATTCATTCTGGCGATAGGCTGCAATAGAACGCGCATAAACAGCAGGCACTGATTGATCGCGATCATCATATGCCCAAGCCACTTGGGAAGAATTAATAAAGCCTGTGAGTTTGGCAATCATACGCTTGTGCTGTTCCATCCATTCGGCGGGGAAAGGCGTTCCTGTTTTATCGGAGGTATCAACTTTGGCTTGCAAAGACTCGACACGATCACGGGTGAGCGGGTGTGTGCGGATATATTCGGATTGTTGCGAAGTCGGCAGCAATTCTTGTCCTTGTAACTTTTGCATGAAGGTCAATAAACCTTCTGGACTCATCCCTGCGCGTTCCATCGATTGTACGGCCGCTTGGTCTGCGCTGTTTTCAAAGGTACGCGACGTCGCTAAAAACCGTCTTTGAGCAACAGAGCCTCCTGCGAGAGAGCCTGCCGCAACACCGCCGGCGTCACCCGCGGCAACAGCTGCGCCGATACCGATAATGGCACCCAGAATACTTTCATAAGACGCTTGCTCTAACGCTTCGCGTCCGCGCACCAAATGCCCTGCGGTAATGTGACCCAATTCGTGTGCCATCACGCCAATAAGCTCGCCGGGATGATCTGTCTTCTCAATCAAACCTGTATAAAGAAAAATATTCGATCCGCCGGCGACAAACGCATTCACTTGATTGCTTTGTACCAAGATCACATTCACCTGTTCTGGCTGCATACCATTGGCTTGGAAGATCGGCGCGAACCACTCACTTAAATACAGTTCAATTTCTGTATCACGAATAACCGTCTGTGCGTTTGCCTGATGAGAAAAAGGCAAAATCAGAAACGTACAGAGAATGAAAAGAAATAGTTGTTTCATAAAAATATCTTACGATTAGAATAGGATAATAATTATGGCATCGACAAGGCATATCTATGGTTCAATTTATACTCTCATGGCTTGATTTGTTGTGGATTCCTGCAACGATTTTCATGACCCCGCGCCGTTACTGGGTGAAAGCACTGTTTTTGGTGGTTTGCTGCATCATAACGCTTCGCTTGCAGGTCGAATTAATGGGTGAAATTGGCTTTCCAACCGGAATGTTGCCGTTTTTAACCTATCCCGCGTTATATCGCGGCTATGTCGTTTATGGCGTCTTTATCTTGTTCTTTTTGTCGCTCTCGGCTTTTTCGAAAAAAGAACATGCGTATATTTATCTCGCGGCAGCGATAAGTCTCTATGTTGTTGCC
>JBCDCD010000073.1:0-6759 GCA_039182445.1 Pseudomonadota bacterium
CCCCGGAAAACTGCAATATGAGCCAGAAAATGGGAGTATACAGCCATAAATATATCGGTAGGCTATCACCTGATGCGTGCGTCATGCTGCGACCACGTTGACGATACGGCCGGGGACGACGATGGTTTTCTTGATATCTTTGCCGTCGATGGCTTTTTGAATGGCCGGATCATTGATCGCGATTTTTTCAATATCTTCTTTTGAGGCACTGGCATCATGAGAAATCGTTGCGCGAACTTTGCCGTTGACTTGAACGCCAATCGTCACTGTATCGGCGGCGAGAAGTTTTTCATTATATGAAGGCCATGGTGAATCAGCCAAAATTGTGTCGTGACCGAGGGATTGCCATAGCTCTTCGGCGAGGTGTGGCATCATCGGATTAAACAGCTTAATCAGGGCCTCAAAAGCCTCGCGTAAGGCCCAAGAATCGGCAGAATCTTGGGGTTTAAAGGCAGTGATCGCGTTGGATAGCTCACGAATGCGGGCCACCGCTTTATTCATATGAAAGGCTTCAATATCATCCGCAACACCCTTAATGGATTGATGCACGGTCGAGCGTAATTTTTTCGCGTCTTCGGAAAAATCAGATGGTTGGTTTGTGCCAACTTCGCATAAGTTTGGTAATGCTTCTTCGGTAATGCGATGAAGTTTATTCACGAAACGCCAAGCACCTTCGATACCCGCTTCTGACCATTCGAGGTCACGGTCTGGTGGGGAATCTGACAAGATAAATAAGCGTGCGGCATCAGCCCCATAGGTATCAATAATATCTTGCGGATCGACGACATTTTTCTTCGATTTGGACATTTTGGTCACCGCGCCCGTGGTCACAGGTGCGCCGTCTTTGAGGGTGACATATTGGCCATCTTTTTGGGTCACATCCGCAGGAAACAGCCAATTTCCGTCCTTATCCGCAAAGGTTTGGTGGGTGACCATGCCTTGGGTGAAAAGCCCAGCAAAAGGCTCATCCGGGACTTTGTAGCCACAATCACGCAAAGCGCGCATAAAGAAGCGCGAATAGAGTAAGTGCAGCACCGCGTGCTCAACACCACCAATATATTGATCGACGGCCATCCAATACTCAGAGGCTTCATCACTAAAGCCGCGTTCGGCATTGTTGGGATCAAGATAGCGCAAGAAATACCAGCTGCTTTCAAAGAAGGTATCGCAGGTATCCGTTTCGAGAATGGCCGGCTCGCCCGTTTCCGGACAGGTCGTGTGTTTCCAAGTCGGATGACGATCGAGCGGATTGCCCGGCGCGTCGTAATCAATATCGTCTGGGAGCTCAACCGGAAGCTGATCTTCAGGCACAGGAATGCAAGCGCCGTCACTTTCGCGATAGACAAATGGCACAGGACAGCCCCAGTAACGCTGGCGTGATACGCCCCAATCGCGCAAGCGGAAGACAGTTTTTACCTCACCGATCTTCGTTTCAGCCATTTTATCTTCGATGGCTTTTTTTGCGTCGCTAACATTCATACCGTCAATAAAGTAAGAGTTTATAAGGGTTCCATCGCCGCTATAGGCCTCTTTTTGGTCTTCAAAGAACGTTTCTGTCTCCCCTTCTGGGAGAATAACCGGCGGAATCTCAAGCTTATATTTTGTGGCGAATTCAAAGTCGCGCTGGTCGTGCGCGGGCACGCCCATCACTGCCCCTGTTCCATAGCCCATCAACACATAATTGGCGATGAGAACGGGCACTTCAACATCGGGATTGAGCGGGTTAATGGCCTTATAGCCTGTATCAAAACCGATCTTCTCGGCCTTTTCGACGGCTTCTTCGGAAGTACCCGTTGATTGACATTGCTGGATAAAATCATCAAACCCTTCCTTGTCGCCTGCCAACTTTTCAGAGAGCGGATGATCAGACGCAAGAACGATGAAGCTCACGCCAAAAATTGTATCGTGACGCGTGGTGTAAACATCGATTTTTTCATCAGTGTTTTTGACATCAAAAGAGAGCTGAACACCCTTGGATTTACCGATCCAATTTTCCTGCATAATACGGACCTTATCCGGCCAGCGATCCATGGTTTTCAAGGCTTCCAGCAGCTCGTCGCCATATTCCGTAATCTTGAAGAACCATTGATGGAGCTTGCGGCGTTCGACAGGGGCGCCAGAGCGCCATCCCTTCCCGTCCACGACCTGTTCATTGGCGAGCACAGTGTCTTCGACAGGATCCCAGTTGACGACCGATTCCTTGCGATATGCCAACCCTTTTTTGTAGAAGTCGATGAACATTTTTTGTTCATGTTTATAATAGTCAGGATCGCAGGTGGCGACTTCCCGGCTCCAATCAATGGCAAGACCCATTGATAAAAGTTGCGCTTTCATCTGCGCGATGTTGTCGTAGGTCCAGTCTTTTGGGTGGAGATTATTCTGCATCGCGGCATTTTCGGCCGGCAAACCGAGCGCGTCCCAGCCCATGGGATTGAGCACATTAAAGCCCTTAGCTTTTTTATAACGTGCGACAACGTCAGAGAGCGAATAATTGCGCACATGACCGACATGAATACGCCCGGATGGGTATGGCAGCATGGCGAGGACGTAATATTTCTCTTTTGAAGCGTCTTCTGTGACTTCGAAGGATTTGCTCTCAGTCCATATTTTTTGCCATTTTTCTTCTGTTTGCTTAATATTGTAGCGTTCTGTTGTCATTTTTTCCTTTTATCCGCGTTGCTTGTCGCTCATGTAGTAAATATACATATCGCTCCTCGCGCCTAGTTAAAAGAAAAAACTGACGTCCAGAATAGAGCGGCACTCAATTTCTAAATGCGAAAATAGCGAGATACAAAGGCTTTTTTATTGACATAAACATTTATTGGTTTTAGTTTCCTTTTTAAATTATCAAAACAAAGAGTGTGTGATGGCATTAACAGAAGGCCAAAAAAGACGATCATTCCAGACAGCGCGAGAAGAAGGCATTGCGAAAGAGACATTTGTTAATGGTTTATGTGGTGGTGATTTCTTTGGCGGTGGCGTTTATTGTCCTGACGAAACTGAGCGTGACCAAGGACCCAAGAAAAAACCGTCACGAAGCACTTTTGGTGATATGGTGCCTTAACTACTCTTCCGCGTTGGCGGCGACGCGAAGTTGGCGCGCGCGGGTAAGAATGGCATCCTCGAGCTTGCGTCCTGTATCATCGGCCACGGTGGAGGTTTTCCACGTTGAGCCGGATTTCATCTCACGGAAGACTTTGACCTGTACGCCGCTGGATACCAATTGACGATCCAAGATAAAGACATTCACTTTATAACGCTCATTCGGCGTCGCTGGATCAATATACCAATCAGTGATAATTACGCCGCCAAAGGGGTCAGCACTGGCAAGCGGCATAAAAGAGACGGTATCGAGCGCCGCGCGCCAAAGGAAGCTATTGACGCCAATCCCAGTGGAGCCGTCATCGGCGCGGTCTTTTTTACCAAAAATCTTGAAGCCGTCTTTGCCAAGAATACTCTCGCGCTCCCCATAGATGTCATCACCTGTTGTGGTGCGGTCAGCACCAGAGGGGTATTTCGCCTCACCCTTAGGAAGCTTATCCGTGACGGATGAACAGGCGGCTACCGCGAATACACTAGGAATTATTGTTAACGTTAAAAATATTTTTTTCATAATAATAGTCTCTTTTAATTCTGATCTCTATTTAGCATGCGCTTTATGGCCGCTCAAGCGCGAGATTACGGCTATCCAAAGGTAAAATTAGGGCGGCAAGCCGATGTGGCAAAAATGTCACAACCTCCAAAAAAATGTGACATTTTTATCAAATGCGCGTTGACGATTTGCGCGAATGAGGTCTTAATGGTGCCGTACTTAGGGTTCTCTTGGGTACTTCTTCTTGTTTAAAGCGGTAAGTTTTGCGTAAGAAGGATTTTTATTACAGTTTATTTATTTGGAGGAAAAACAATGAATAAATATCTACTCGGTGGTGCTGCGATTGCCGGTTTGATGTTGGCTTCTGCTCCTGCACAAGCGCAACTTGAACTAACAATTGGTGGTCACACTAAAAACTACATGGGTTATCTTAATCAAGATGATTCAGCAGGTGTTGATACACGTAACTTCGACATTCAACGTGAAACAGAATTGCACGTTAATGGTGAAGCTACTCTAGACAACGGCATGACTTTCGGTTTCCAAATCGAAACTGAAATGGATGTTGATGATGACTCAAACACAGTTGAAGAATCATACATCTACATGTCAGGTGCTTGGGGTCGTGTAAACATCGGTTCTGAAAACGGTGCTGCATACTTGCTACAAGTTGCTGCTCCTTCAGCTGACTCAAACATTGACGGTCTTCGTCAGTACATTCAACCTGTTAACTATGCCAACACAGATATTGCTGGTGCGTTTACAGGCGCAACAAGTGGTATTGCTGGTCGTGTAGGCTTAACCGGTAACACATCAACTGTTGACGGATTTGACTACGACAACGACATGTCTGGTTTCTCAGAAAAAATCACTTACTTGTCTCCAAACTGGAATGGCTTGCAAGTTGGTTTGTCTTATACACCTGAGCATGGTGACACTGGTTCGATTGACCCAATCTTGAACGGTTTCTCAACTGATGATTCCGTTGGTGACTATGGTACAGTCGTAGAAGGTGGTATTCGTTATGAAGGCGTTTGGAGCAACTTCGGTTATGCTATCGGTGGTGGTTACACCCAAGCTGAAGTAGAGCAAGACAGTGCTGTTGCTGGTGCCGCTAATGATGACTACACAGAATGGAACCTTGCAGTTGATGTTGACTCAGGTCCTTTCGGTATTGGTACATCATACACTGATATTGAAAGAAGTGTTGTTGGTGCTGGTGAAGATGTTAGAACTTGGGTTCTTGGTGCCGACTACACAACTGGCCCATTCAAGTTTGGTGCTTCATACTTCATGCAAGATGATGAAACAGCTGGTGCTGCGGAGCTTGACACAGAGCGTTACACTGGTGGTGTGATCTACACAGCCGGTCCTGGTCTATCTTTCCGTGGTTCTTTGAGCTACATCGATCATGATGCTGGTGCAAACGATGCAGACGCTACATCTCTTATGGGTGGTGTTCAAATCAACTTCTAATTTTAGAAGAACCATTTAAGAATTTTAAAGCGCCCTTCGGGGCGCTTTTTTAGTTTAGAAACAAATGTTATAAAATAGTTTCATGAGTCAGATCGAAGAGAATTTGAAGGCGGTCAAAGCCAAGATTAAAAAAGCAGCGGATCAATGGAAAATTGATGCCGCTAGCGTCAATTTAATTGCGGTGAGCAAAAAGCAGCCAGAGGAGAAGATTGACGCGATGCTGGCGGCAGGCCATCGTATCTATGGTGAAAATCGTGTCCAGGAGGCTCAGAAACGCTGGGAAAACCGCCGATCTGAGCATTCTGATCTTGAGCTTCATTTGATTGGGCCGTTACAGACAAATAAAGTCAAAGAGGCGATTGCGCTTTTTGATGTCATTCACAGTGTCGATCGTCCAAAGCTCGTGAAAGCGCTTGCCAGAGAATGTAAGGCACAGAACAAAACACCAGAGTTTTTATTACAGGTGAATACAGGCGATGAAGATCAAAAATCTGGTGTCATGCCTGAAGAGTTGACAGCTTTATTAGCGTCTTGTGCAGAAGAAGGATTAACAATTGAGGGATTGATGTGTATCCCGCCGATCAATGATCCACCTGGTGTTCATTTTGCTTTTTTGAAGAAGCTCGCTGATGAAAATGGGCTTAAAGAGCTCAGTATGGGGATGAGCGGTGATTATGAGAAAGCTATTCCGCTGGGGGCGACGTATATACGTGTGGGAACAGCCCTCTTTGGTGCCAGAGTTACTTGAGCGTAAAACAGAACTGCAAATTCACAAAATCTGCGCTGCGGGTTCGCATGTATGTTTTATACATTTACGCTTCCCGTTCTCGATTTTATGAATTTTCGTTGGAAGTTTTACGCCCAATTAATGAGAAAAAATCATACATCTTTAGAAATTCTTTTTGGCGGCATCGGTGATAGGGCGAGTTCTGTTACGGGCTCATAGGCAAAAGAATAGCTCTCTTCGGCCATATACCGATCTTGATAATTGATTTTCCAGCCAGCGGTGCGCGGCTCATTCATATCCTGATAGGCATAATAAGAAAAATTATAGTCTGTATTGCTTGAGGGGAGTTCCCCGCGCGCCATACCCATGACGTGATCCCCTAAATCTTTGCCTGTTTGCATTTCGCTAATGCTGTTGATGGTGGCACTCACTGCTCCTACAGGACCGCCATAAATGGAACCCCCAATAATACGTGAGGCGGGGTGTAGCTCATCTCCAGTTAGGTTACGATAGAGCGTACCAACAATCGGTAAATGATGAAGTGGATTCACAACGTCAATCACATCACCAAAAGCGTAAGGTTTTTTATGGAGTGTTTGTGATTCTATAGCGCGATAAGAGGATGTTAGATCTGGATCCGTTGTGTTGTTTAATTGTTGTAAGAGATCTTGGAAGTTTTTTTCTGTCGGTGTTGGTTGAAATCGGGCGCTTCCTTTTTTCCAGCTTTGAATTGAAAGTGGTTTGCTGTTACCGGCTGTGCGTTGTTCAAAAGTGTTAAAATGGCTCTGATCCATATATTTATACTCGCAAATAATATGCCAAATAAAATATGACTTTAAATCAATGACTTGTAGGATTATGGTGCGTTTAAAATAAGGAAAAAAATTTGCCAAAAGCCGCATAAAACGGTAATTTTTTCCTCATGAGCCTCAGTATTTCAGCCTCTTCCGATACAATTCAACAG
>JBCDCD010000074.1:0-6741 GCA_039182445.1 Pseudomonadota bacterium
ACTTTGGAGAGAATTGTATCGCCAATCATATCCTGAACTTGGCCCGCAAGAAGATTGGCTTCGGCTTTTTCTAGGAACGGTTGAGCCGTTTCGGCGGCTTCTCCATCCAACTGATTTAAAGCTGTCATGGCGCCCTGAACATCACCTTCATCTAAGAGTTTCTGAGCCTCTGCAATGGTTTTCTGGGTATCGGTTCCCAATACGGGTTCGCCATCTTTTTCAACATGCAAAACATTGTTTAGGCGGGCAACCGCCTTTTCCTTTATCGAAACATCTTCCCCTTGAAGCGATGAAAACACGATGTCGCCGGTAAGGCTCTTAAGTTCCTCTGAGAGCCCCTGCTGCGTCAAAATGCCATCATCAGCCTGTGGCGCGAGCTTTAATAAAGCCGATTGTAACTCTTCATTATCCTCGCCCGCAAGCCGTTGGAGTAGTATCAAATCATCTTCAAAGGGCGCTTCACGATTTAAAGTGTCCCTGAATTTAGTAAATGCCAGCAACATTGCCGCGGCTTTTAAATCATTCCCTGAAACACCTTGCAATGTCTCCCCAAGCGGGCCTTCATTACTATCTTGCGCAGCGGCCAAATCACTACTGAGGCTATCGTCTCCCTGCATATCATCAACCATTGCTTCCAGCTGATTAACGGACTGTTCCAATTTTTCTTGTCCCATCACCGAGTTTTCCAACTGCTGTACACGGCCTATAAGATCAGAAAAATTTCCGCTGTTGGAGAGAGATTCAACTTTTTGCTCTAGATACGCCATTCGATCCGAAAGTCGTCCCGCATCGGGTGCCAAAACACCATTCGCTAAATCATTGGCCTGGTTCGATAATTCACTCACATTATCGCTTAAAGCGCGGGCTTGATCCTGAAGCGCTTCTAACTTCGCTCCAATATTCTCCGGTATCATGCGATCCAACATCGATGTACGTTCATCAACATCATCGACTTTTGTTTCCAACTGCTCGATCTTCTCATTCACATTATTGGAATCGCCTATTTCAGAGGCTTCATCTTTCATCAAGGGAAAGAGCAAAAAAGCCGCAAGAGCCAATCCGCACAACACAACAAGCACAGCCAGCCAAACACTGGAGACCATTGTCTTACGATTATTGCTTTCAATTTGTGACAGAAGCGCTTCGTGTGTATCTGATTTTTGTGATTTCTTGTCAGAAGCCTTTTCTTTGATAGCTACTGTCTTTTGTGGCTCCGCTTTTTGCGTTAGTTTTACTTTTTTGGGTTCAGCCTTATCTGCAGGCTTTTCTTTTGGGGTTTCATTGACGGCATTGTTATCAAGCACCAATCCGCTGAGATCAATGTTGTTGTCCTGTGCAGCACTTAAAACCTGCTCACGACGATTGGCCGGAATGACATTTCGTTTTTTCCAGCCTTGGACTGTTGTGACCGGCGCGTCAATTTTAGCCGCCATAGGACGTATGCCCCCAAAAAGCTCAATAATTTTTTCAGCATTTTGCATCGGTTGCGCTTTGGTTTTTGACATGTTTAAACCCTTTACTCTGTTACTAATTTAAAATTTTCCAGCGTTTCTAATAGCTGTACTTGCGAGGGATTATCTATTTTCTCTATAAATCCCTGATGCTTTTTCGAGACATACTCTATCACGCTCTCTCCCAAACACAAGGCGATTGTACGTTTTAGCCCTTCTTTGACGGCATCACTCTCACTTAGGTTTTCTATCGCGGTGAAAAAGCTTTTTGCTGTACGTAATGAGTAAAAAAGCACAACATCGATATCTTGGTTCTCTAGAGCACGAAGAGCATCCTCTGGCAGTTCAATATTCTCAAGCATTTCATAAATGACCAGCTCATCGACATGGTGACGATATAGGAAGGTTTTGAGATCAACAGTTATATGCTCCCCTCTAATATAAAGAAGCGGTTTTTCAAAATCTTCTTGCTGTATCACATCGATTAAGCCTTTGACGCTTCCGGGTCCAGAAACAACAGTCGCAAATCCATTCTCTCGTGCCAATTCTGCGCTTTGCTCACCGACCGTATACAGGGGAATCTCACGATTTTCTTGATTTTTTGAAAAAAGACGTACGGCGTTCTTGCTCGTCGTTACAACAGTGTCATAATCATTAAGATCAGGCCAAACAACATCTAACTCCTTAAATGCCAACATGGGTGCTGCGTATGCGTGATGCCCGTGCTGTTCAATAAAGCGTTTGAGCTCGGTGTTGTCGGGCTCTGGGCGTGTAACGAGAATTCTCATCATTGAGCCTTCAATTCTTCACCGACCTTACGCCCCAAAGAGGCTGCCTCCTCACTAGTTTTAACGAGAGCAGACATTTCAGATATATGCTGATTTTGTCCCTGTAAATCACCTATTTTGGCTTTTAGGGTCATTGTATCACCGTCAAAAACAGAATGAGCGGCAATAGGTGTCTGGCATGAACCGTCCAATATCTGCAAAACCGCGCGCTCAGCGACAACACTAAGGCGGGTACGCGTACAATTAACTTCATCCAAAATCATACGTATTTCTGCATCATCTGGTTTGGTTTCAATACAAACGGCACCTTGCCCAGCCGCAGGCAGCATTTCTTCAACCGCAAATGGTTTGATCATCGGATCATCAATACCCAAGCGCTTGATCCCCGCCATCGCCAAAAAGGTTGCATCAACCTGGCCATCTCGTACTTTATCAAGGCGTGTTTGTACGTTCCCACGAAAAGGGACAACATTACAATCCGGGTGCTTTTCTAAGAAAAAAGACTGTCGTCGTGGGCTACAAGTCCCTATCACAGAGCCTTCCGGTAGATCCTCAATAGATTGGTATTTGAGACTTATAAACGCATCGCGCGCATCTTCACGCGGCAAAAAATGGTCAATTGCTAAGCCTTCTGGTAAAAAAGAAGCCATATCTTTGGCACTGTGAACACCAATATCAACCGTACCATCTAAAATCTGCGTCTCAATTTCTTTGGCAAAGAGACCTTTACCGCCTTCTTGATCATTAAGCGGTTTTTCCCCATCAGCCTTCTTCCAATCAGCATTACTCTTAATAGGTACAATTTGTACGTCTATATCAGAGCGTACGTTTTCTAGTGCTGCTTTCACCATATTGGCCTGCACCAGCGCAAGCGGTGACGAGCGTGTGCCTATCTTTATCATTGTAATCGCCATTTCGATTTCTTTCGTACAAGCTTTACAGCCATTTGAAAAGATGAAAATATGCGCCGATTGAAAAGTAGATAAATTATGTCAGACAAAAAAGACGTCATTATCATTGGTATTGAATCATCTTGTGACGAAACAGCCGTCGCAATTATTCGTGCATCCGGTACAGATGATAAAGAGATATTGTCAAATATCGTCTTGAGTCAGCTCAAAGAGCATAAAGCTTTTGGCGGCGTTGTCCCGGAGATTGCCGCCCGTGCACACATGCAACATATCGACACATTAATCAAAGCCGCCATGGACGAAGCGAATGTTAGTTTTGAAAATATTGATGCCGTTGCCGCTACAATTGGCCCCGGCCTGATTGGCGGTGTGATGGTCGGTATGATGGCCGGAAAAGCCATTGCCGCTGCACATGATATTCCGTTTCTTGGTGTTAATCACCTCGAAGCGCATGTTTTAACGCCGCGCCTCACCCATAAAATGGATTTTCCTTATCTAGTATTATTGGTTTCCGGCGGCCACACCCAAATTTTGATGGCAGAAGATATCGGGAAATATGTGCGCCTCGGCACAACCATTGATGATGCGTTGGGCGAATGTTTTGATAAATCAGCAAAGCTGATGGGACTGCCTTATCCGGGTGGGCCCAATGTCGAAAAAATGGCCGCCCAGTGCCTAGATCCACAAAAAGCCCTTGAACGTTTCCCCTTGCCCGCCCCCATGAAAGGACGCGAAGGATGTGACTTTTCTTTTTCTGGATTAAAGACAGCCGTGCGGCAACATGTTGATTCCCTGCCCGCAGGCGATCTCAAACAAGAAGATATTGCAGATTTGGCCTATGCACTTCAAATAACCATTGGTGACGTGCTCAAAGATCGATGCAAGAATTCACTTGACATATTTAAAGAAAAGTATGACGCAGGCCCTCTTATTATTTGCGGTGGCGTTGCCGCCAATCTTCATATTCGTGCGATATTGGAAGAATTATCCATAAAAAAGGGTATGGATTTTGTAGCGCCCCCGCTGAATTTATGCTCAGATAACGGTGCAATGATTGCTTGGGCGGGCTATGAAAAGCTTATAAAAAACGATATAAGCCCTTTGGACATCGCGGCACGACCACGTTGGCCGCTTGATCCAACCGCCGCCCCGAAACCGGGTGCTGGCGTAAAAGCATAATAATAAAGGTAGAGAGTATGAAAAAAATCGGGGTTATTGGAGCGGGCGCATGGGGCACAGCCCTCGCACAGAATTTAGCGAATTCTGGTCACGAAGTCGTTATTTGGGCAAAAGAAACCGACGTTGCTGAAAGTATCAATGACAAACATGAAAACACGCTTTTTCTAAAAAACGTCCCTCTTAATGAGACAATTAAGGCGACCAATTATAAGAACGCTATCAGCGACTCCGATTTGTTTCTCATCATGACGCCAGCGCAACATTTGCGTGGCATATTGGAAGATTTTAAAACTGTTTTGGCCGATAAACCGTTTTTGGTTGGCTCAAAAGGTATTGAATTAGAAACAGGCTCTTTACTTTCCGATGTTGTCGATGAAAGCTTGCCAGATGCCACTTATGGTTTTATGAGTGGTCCGACTTTCGCGGCAGAAGTCGCGCGCGGCCTCCCCTGCGCTGTAACACTCGGCATGAAAAATAAACAGCCTGGAGAAGAGATTGTTCAATTCTTAGGTTCTCGTACATTACGTACTTATTTAACTGATGATGTTGCCGGCGTACAAATTGGTGGCGCGGTGAAGAATGTTATTGCTATTGCCTGCGGTGTTGTTGAAGGACGCCAATTAGGCGAGAATGCTCGCTGTGCACTTGTCACACGTGGACTTGCTGAAATGGCACGCCTTGCCAAAGCAATGGGCGCTGAGAAAGAAACATTGATGGGAATGTGTGGGATCGGTGATCTCATGCTCACCTGTTCCAGTATGCAATCGCGCAATTTCTCTCTAGGCGTTGCGCTTGGACAAGGAAAAAGCCTCGAAGAAATTTTGGCCGATCGTATTTCGGTCACAGAAGGCGTGCATACCGCCAAAGCACTCCGTCAAATGGCACGTAACAACGCAGTTGATATGCCTATTTCAAAAGCAGTCTATGAGGTGTTAACAGAAGGATCCAAAATCGAAGAAATATTTGAAAATCTTTTGGATCGTCCATTAAGAAGAGAGAATATTTAATTATGAAATACTGGCTCGTTAAATCAGAACCCTATAAATGGTCTTGGCAACAACATGTTGAAAAAGGGGTGGAGCATTGGGATGGGGTACGTAATTACCAAGCCAGTAACAATATGAAAGAGATGAAAATCGGCGATCAGGCGTTTTTCTATCATTCGAATGAAGGATTGGAAATTGTCGGAATCGTTGAAGTCGTGAAAGAATATTATCCCGATCATACCGACCCCAAAGGCCGGTTCGGTATGGTCGATTTTAAGGCCATCAAGCCCCTAAAAACCCCCATTACCTTGAAAAAGATCAAAGAAACCAAGTCTTTAGCCGAAATGGCCTTGGTCAAGCAATCCCGCCTTTCTGTGTCCCCCGTACGGAAGAAAGAATGGGATACGATCCTCAAAATGAGTGAGAAGTAATTTTTTACATAATTTTATTGACTTTTTGAATTTTTAGGCGTAGTTTTCCCTAAATTAACTAGAGAGGGTTTTTTTCATGACTTTTATTACAGCGCGCCGTATAGCTTTTGCAGCGGTTTTTGGACTATCTGCTTGTGGCAATTCAGATTTAGGGAGCACTTCAGTTAGAGTGAATAATAATGGTGATGTGAGGGCGAGCACGACCTTATCCAATTGTAGCGAAACACGATCAACAAATAGAATTAGCATAGGTGGATTTCGAGTAACTATCAGAAATAGTCCCAGAAATTGCTAAAAAGCTAAGCCGCCATTTGCGCCCTGAAATTATTCTGGGGCGTAAATTTCGGGATCGGCACCAGATTAAAGATCAGCAATAACACTGCAAATTCGAAGCCTCCGCGTTGATTTCTCTCGCGGAGTTTTTCTTGCGCTTTGGCGAGCATAATAAAGTTTCTAAATTCCTGCTCCCGCTCTTTACGCTTCTCATTCTGGATTGCCTCTTCGGTCTCACGCATTAAGCGTTGCGCCTTGGCCATGAGTTCTCTGACCTCGCGTAGCTCCATGTGACGTGTTTGGAAGGCGCAATAAGCACTATCTTCCAAATCCATGGCAATCTCGACCATCGGGTCATCGCCCCCGTGTTCTTTAACCAATTGTTGACGTTGAAATTTCGCCTCGAGATATTGGCGGTGCAAATGCGCCAATAAATCATCCAGCTTCATAAAAGCTTCAATCTCGGTGAGCGGATCTTGTTTTTTCTTCTTGAAAGACTTGTTGTTCTTATCAAATGATGGGGCATTCGGCTCCAGGCTATCAAGCCGGCCGACAATGTCATTCATAATCTGATGTAGTGACTTTTCTTTCATTTGTCCCCAAATCCCATATTTGAGCACATGATATAGAAAAAAGATTATGAAAAGATTAATATGTTGTTTTTCAGTAACTTAAGCCTGTTTTTAGGCCTTATTCCATGCCAATCGCGGACATGTAAAGAA
>JBCDCD010000075.1:0-6676 GCA_039182445.1 Pseudomonadota bacterium
ATATAAATGATCCTTCAGCAGTCCTACCAAACGAGTTTTTGAGAACATTAGACAAGTTAGACTTTTATGAGTGGCGCGAAGATTATGGAATTTTCAGGAGAAAGTACTGTCAATTTGAAAAAGAAAAACTAAAAAAACAAGATAAAGAAAAAAACAAAAAACAATTACTGGAAAGTGATGACCTTGAGGCGTTTAAGGTATCTGAACTTAACACCACTGAGCACCTAAGCAATCAATCGGTTCAAGTTATGGAAGACGCGATCCTGAGTAATGCCCCAAAGATCACTCAATATCTTGCGCAAAATGGATTTAAATTCAGAAAATTTAAAATCACAGAAGGTGTTCGCATGAGATATAACAGAGGTGATTCTAATAGGCGCAATCGTATGAAAGAACTCTATCCAATAGATAAGTCTGAGGAAATACTAGCTCTCATGGAAGAATATCATGAGTATGCAGAAAAGCCGAAAGCAACAAATAACTACTAAAACTTGGGTTGGATTTAATTAATTTGTAACTAACCCCGCGAAAACCATGAATATTTTGCTTTGTAACGCTTAATCCTATACAAAATCCGCATGTGACAAGTCGTTTCGCTTTATTTTCCGGCAAGGCGCGAGCGACGACGGATAGAAATCTATCCGAGGAGTGAAGGAACGATGCCGGAGAGTAAATGGTAATGACTTTAAAAGAAATTAGCGTCAGAGGGGCGCGGGAACATAATCTTAAAGACATAAATGTCGATATGCCGCGCGATAAGCTGATCGTCGTGACGGGCTTGTCTGGCTCAGGCAAATCCTCCCTCGCCTTTGATACGATTTATGCCGAAGGGCAGCGCCGTTATGTAGAAAGCCTGTCCGCCTATGCACGTCAATTTTTAGAAATGATGCAAAAGCCGGATGTCGATAGCATCGAAGGGCTATCCCCTGCTATTTCGATTGAACAAAAGACCACATCGAAAAATCCGCGTTCGACCGTGGGCACCGTGACCGAGATTAATGATTATATGCGTCTTCTGTGGGCACGGGTCGGTATCCCCTATTCCCCCGCGACGGGCAAGCAAATTGAAAGCCAAACGGTGAGCCAGATTGTCGATCAAATCATGGCGATGGGCGAGAAAACCAAGCTTTATATTCTTGCGCCGATCGTACGCGGTCGTAAGGGCGAGTATAAAAAAGAATTTAAAGAGTTGATGGCCAAAGGCTTCCAACGCGTCAAAGTAGATGGCGAACTATATGAGATTGCTGATGTCCCGGCGCTCGATAAAAAATACAAACATGATATTGAAGTCGTCGTTGATCGTATCGTCATTCGTGATGATATCAAAACGCGGCTTGCGGATTCAGTCGAGCAAGCTTTGAAGCTTGCCGATGGTCTTTGCATTGCAGAAAACGCAACAGATGGTACACAACAACTCTTTAGCGAGAAGTTTGCATGTCCCGTTTCTGGTTTTACCATTCCCGAAATTGAGCCGCGTTTGTTTTCGTTCAATTCGCCACATGGAGCGTGCCCGACCTGTGACGGATTGGGTCATAAAATGACCATGGACCCGCACTTAATCGTTCCTGATCCGAAGAAATCCATTGATGAAGGTGCGGTTGAGCCTTGGTCGAAGAATTTTGCGCCTTATTATATGCAAGCGATGAAAACAGTCGCGAAGCATTACGGTTTCAAAACAAATGTGCCGTGGAAGAAGCTGAAAAAAAGTGATCAAGATAAAATTCTTTACGGATCCGGCCGTGACATTATTCCGATCACCTATAAGAGTAAGAATAAAAGCGAATGGAAAAGTAATAAGACTTTTGAAGGCGTGATTCCGTCGCTTTCGCGTCGTTTGATTGAAACAGACAGCAATAGTGTGCGCGAAGATTTGGCGCGTTATCAAACCAGCACGCCGTGTGATGCGTGTGATGGCCATCGTTTAAAACCCGAAGCACTGGCGGTTAAAATTAACGGTAAGCATATTGCTGAAATTTCACAGCTTTCAATTGAAGAAGCGGATGCGTGGTTTAAAGAGGTTGGCAAGAAGCTGACCAAACAACGTGCAGAAATTGCCGAAAAAATCTTGAAAGAAATTAATGAGCGGCTGACCTTCCTGATGAATGTGGGATTGGATTATCTCTCGCTCTCGCGCTCTTCCGCCACTTTATCCGGCGGTGAAAGCCAGCGGATACGCTTGGCTTCCCAGATTGGATCAGGGTTAACGGGCGTTTTATATGTGCTCGATGAACCCTCCATCGGATTGCACCAACGCGATAACAATCGATTGCTCGAAACGCTGCGCCGTTTGCGTGATTTGGGCAACACGGTCTTAGTCGTGGAGCATGATGAGGATGCGATCCTTGCCGCCGATCATTTGATTGATCTGGGTCCCGGCGCGGGTGTACATGGTGGACAAATCATTGCGAGCGGCACACCGAAAGAAGTGATGAAGTGCAAAGAGTCAATCACGGCGGATTACCTCACAGGACGCAGAGAAGTCGCGACACCCAAAACACGGCGTCCTGGTAAAAAAGGGCAGTCGTTAAAAGTTGTTGGAGCGACAGGAAACAACTTACAAAATGTAACGGGTGAAATTCCGCTCGGCACCTTTACTTGTATTACCGGTGTGTCGGGTTCCGGGAAGTCAACCTTTACAATTGATACGCTTTATAAAGCGGCGTCGCAGAAATTAATGAAGAGCCGCGAGTATCCGTTGACGCATAAAGAGATTAAAGGTCTCGAATTTTGTGACAAGGTGATTGATATAAACCAGTCGCCGATTGGGCGTACGCCGCGCTCCAACCCCGCGACGTATACCGGCGCGTTTACACCGATCCGTGAGTGGTTTGCCGGCTTGCCCGAAGCCAAAGCGCGTGGATACGGCCCCGGTCGTTTTTCTTTCAACGTTAAAGGCGGACGATGCGAAGCGTGTCAGGGTGATGGCGTGATCAAAATTGAAATGCATTTCTTGCCCGATGTGTATGTGCAATGTGAAACCTGTAAAGGGCAGCGTTATAATCGCGAAACGCTCGAAATTAAATTTAAAGGCAAAAATATTGCCGATATTTTGGGTATGACGATTGAAGACGCCGCGGAATTTTTCAAAGCGGTGCCGAGCATTCGTGACAAAATGGAAACGCTCAAGCAAGTTGGCTTGGATTATATTAAGGTTGGACAACCCGCGACGACGTTGTCTGGCGGGGAAGCGCAGCGCGTGAAACTGTCCAAAGAATTGTCGAAGCGATCCACCGGTAAGACTCTTTATATTCTCGATGAGCCGACAACGGGTTTGCATTTTGAAGATGTGCGTAAGTTGATGGAAGTGCTGCATAAGCTGGTGGATCAAGGCAATAGCGTAATTGTGATTGAGCATAATTTAGAAGTGATTAAGACGGCAGATCATATTATTGATATTGGCCCCGAAGGCGGACACAAAGGCGGACAGATTGTGGCGAGCGGTACGCCAGAACAAGTCGCCAAAACCAAAGGCAGTTATACGGGTGAATTCCTCAAGCCGATTTTAGAGAAGAAAGCGGTGAAAACACCTGCGAAGACCGTGAAGAAATCTACGGCGAAAAAATCAGCAACAAAAAAGAAAAGTAAAAAAGCGGCTTAAGCCGCATCAGCGCGTTTACGGTATTCAGCCTTCTTTTGCGGTTTGCCAAAGAGCCAGCCTTGCGCCTTATCGACACCAATATCGACAAGATATTTCAGTTGTTCTTCGCTTTCGACCATTTCAGCCACCGTGGTCACGCCCAAATCACGACACATGCTGGCAAGATTACGCACCATGGCTTCATCACGAGAGGAATTGAGCGCATCGCGGATATATTTTCCGTCAATTTTCACGCAGTCAATATCGAGCGTGTTAAGATATTGGAAAGATGCGGCACCTGCCCCAAAATCATCGAGACAGACTTCAAAGCCTCTTTTACGAAGACGTTGAATATACCCATTCACTTGTTCGAGATCCCCAATCGCGGTGCTCTCAGTGATTTCAAAAAGAAGATGTTTCGGATCAGTTTGTGATTCATCAATCGCAACGAGAACTTTATCGACAAACTCTTTACTTTGAATTGACTGGCCAGAGATATTTACGGCGATCCGTAAGTCGGAATAATTGCTTTTATTAGAGTGAATATAGCCAATCGCTTGTTTCAAAATCGCCATATCAATATCAGGCGCGATCCCAATATCTTCTCCAAAGACAATCAGTTCATATGGCGAGTCATCGGTGGTAAAACGCACCAGCGCCTCGAAGTGACAAATATTCTCTCCCGGCAAATGAACAATTGGTTGGAAATTGAGACGAAACGCTTGCTGGCCCACCAAACTTTTGAGGCGCGTGATTTTCGCCGCGTTTTCTTCTAGATAATCCTCAAAGCTTTTATCAAGATTATCACCAACGGCATCGATACCCTTCTCTTCCATCTGATTGATCGTATAAACCAGCGCACGGCGGGCTTCACGCTCATTAAGAGATTCCATGTCGGCGGCGACTGTTTTCTTCTTAAGGCCAACATCACCTTCACCAGCAGACGTGCGCGCGACAAGTTCTTGAATTTTCTGTTCAATGAATTCCGGCGTGATTGTTTCATCATGGATCAACGCATATTTATTGTCATCCACCTGACTGGCCGTGCGCCCTTCAAAGGATTGTTCTTTTAAAATACTTTGCAGGTTCTCGGTAAAGTTCGTTGCTTCTTCAAAGGAGAGATCTTTTTTATATTCTTCAATCTTGTCCGCTTCGAAGAAGGTGACATCCAAATTCTTGCCTTCTGCCTTCGCCGTTTGAAAGGCTTTGATCGCGGTCGCTTCAAATTGTTTTTCATCCAAGAGGCGGCTATCCTGAAATTCACCCACCGTGAGAAAATCAAAAAAGGCCTGCGTTGCATTAAAGGTAAGATAAATATGATCGCTGTTCGGGAGGGTCATACCCATCACTAGCGCCCGTTGTAATTTATCCGTTTCCGCATTCAGAAAATCAACCATCAGCGGACCAAGGCGCCCGGCTTTTTGCACGCCTTTCAAGAGCGCCGATAAATTCGCACGGCTGTTTTTTGAAAAAAGAGAAAGCCATTCATCGCCAATAATTTGCTCAGGCATCTGACCCGTGAGCGTTTGAGTCTGCCCGGCTGAAAAAACGATTTTGCCGCCCTTATTGATTTCGAGCAAAAAATCGCTCGAAGCAAAAGAAAAGGCAATAAACCTATCCCGTATCTCTTTTAGTGATTCAGTCCCCATAAAAAGCCGTAAGTTTTTGTATTACCTAGCTTTTTACTATACCCCGATTTGGCTTAAAATTATATGAAGAAAGTGCCGCGAAATAGACGTTATGGACAATCAACGAGGACGTTTGAGGAGTTGCGCGTCTTTCGGCACCGGGTCATGCGGGATTTGAACGCGCTGATGCAGCTTTTGCGCTTCTTCAATAAGGTCTGTCAAAAAGTCGGAAAAGAGCACATTTTTTTCGGCCGCTTCCCACAAGAAGTAACCGAAAGACCCCGGCAGTGGATTCAGTTCGTTAAACCAGATCTCTCCGCTTTCAAGATTGGAAATAAAATCAATGCGCGGCGCACCGGCACGGTCATAGGCTTCGAAAATTTTAACCGCGGTTGTTTGAATCAAATCAATTTTTTCTTGTTCAAGATTGGGACGTAATTCACGGGTTAAAGACAGCATCCCCTGACTAATCGCGCCTGCTTCTTTGGTAACGGTTTTTTTACCGCCGCCACCGCCGGCCATATATTTTTCTTTAAAGTCCAAAAGCTCTTTATCGGATTTCGGCCGTTCAATCGCAGAGAGTTCGGTTTCGCCGTCCGCGTTCACGCGCAGCGCGACATTATATTCAACAAGATTTTGTACAAACGGTTCAATAATCGCCTTGGTATCATACTTAAAAATATTAGAAAGGATCGAGCGTGCTTCATCCACCGAGGTTGCTTTGCCGACGCCGATACTGCTGCCCAAATGCGCAGGCTTCAAACAACAAGGATAGCCGATCGGTTCAATGAGTTTTTCGAGCTCATCGGCATCGACGAGCAACCCATTTTCCGGACGCTCGACCGCCGCATAAGGCAGTTGCGGCACACCCAAACCAGCGAAGGCTTTTTTGGTGCTCACCTTATCCATGAAAATCGCGCAAGCTTTGGCGCGCATGCCAACATAAGCAATATTAGCGAGCTCCATTAAACCCTGAAAGCCTCCATCTTCGCCGATAATGCCGTGAAAAGCCGGGATCGCGACATCAAATTCCGTTTTCTTGGATTTGGCGAGCAGGCCGCTCTTCTGATGGAGCAATATCCCCTTGCCTTTGGCCGATAAATCCAGGGTGACAGGCGTGAGAGCGCGAGCGGCGGTCTCACTAAAGATATAGTTATTGCGGTCGCGCAGCGCATCGCCGATATACCATTGCCCGTGTGGCGCAATATAGACCGGAAACGGATCGTATCGCTCCGTATCGATGGCATCAAGAATCTGCAGCCCTGTCACGACACTAACATCGTGTTCCGGGGAGCGTCCGCCCATGACCACAGCTATTCTCTTATTTGATTGCATTTCGATTTATATCTTTCTCAAAATTCCTTAATAATGACAGTAATGATAAAAACCTTCGAACACAATGGGCAAAAGCTGGCTTATACAAGCCACGGACAGAGCGATGAGATTGCCTTTATCTGGGCGCATGGCTGGG
>JBCDCD010000076.1:0-6540 GCA_039182445.1 Pseudomonadota bacterium
CAGAAGAGCAGTTCACAACAATTTCAAAATAAGAGATTGTAAAAAAGGTAAAAGAAAAGGCGCTGATGATAGCGCCTTTTTTATTAACCGATAGAGTGTTTTAGCTGAACGGTCCCATCTTGTACCAATCGAGGCAAATTGGCGTGATATTCTCGTAACATTGCAACAAAGTGTCTCATCCCAACATTATGCAGCCCTTTTTCCGACAAAACTTTACTCATCTTGTTTGATAAGGTCTCATGAACTTGACGTCTCAAGACTTCTGATTGCTCTATTTCTTTGACACCACCTATGCCACCACCCATCATTTTTATTATACAATCTTGGTATAAATCCCAATCATCTTTAAATTGATGAAGCTTAATATCAAATTCTACAATCTTATTTTCTTTTTGAATAAATGCGCGTTCATCATAGCCTTGGTTATCCCAGCCACTTACCTGAACTTGCGCGCCATCTTCATCAATATAACTTGTCTCAAGAGGAATCCTTTTTTTAGGCTCTTCAAAGAGAGGATATACTGAAAAAGTAAATTTTTTAGCGCGCTCATCAATAATAACATGAACAGCAAATAATTCGTCATCATTGGCGGCATGTTCTTCGTCAATTTCAGAAAGGCTTTTCACGTCAGGATTCCAAATGCCCTGTTCCAAAGCTTTTTGTGCATCTAATGCGTCATTAATTGCGTAAGTGCTATTTCCAGCATCTTCATTCTCAAAATCTATTATCGCTTCTAAAACTACCATGCTGGGGTTTATAGTAGTTTGTTATAAATATGTCAAATAGAATTTAATTTCTCAGCGGTTTGCCTTTTTCAAGCATATGTTCAACGCGCGCCTGTGTACCTTCATTGCGCACCAGCTTCATAAATTCAGCGCGTTCAAGATCATAAATCTTGTCTTCATGCATTGGTTCGGTCCAATCAGCTTTATCGCCACCGGTTAACACCGTCGCCACCGATTCAGACACGACAACATCATAATCAGTGGCCTTGCCGGAAGCATGTAGATCGGCAACAGCCAAGTCCAGAGCTGCTTTCCCGGTAGCCCCCGGTAGACGAATTTCTTCGGCCGGTTCCGGCGCTTTATAATCTTTGGCGAGCTCTAATACCTTTTGCTTTGCATCAAAAAGAAGACGATCCCGATTCATGGTGATGCCATCACTTTCGGTTAGATATAAAAGTTCTTTCGCTTCTTGTGCAGACTTCGCCACTTTCGCCAGGGCAATTTGTTCGAACGCCTTTCGTGTAGCCCCCATCGGTGTATTTTTCGGTGAAAACCAAATCACTTCGCCATTGGTATTTTTATCATACTGCTTCCGCTCTGCTTCTTGATAACGCAAAATCATCTCCTTACAGCCACCCCATGCCGGAAGAATTCCCACGCCAACTTCAACCAAACCAGTGTAAGTTTCAGCATGCGCCTGCACATGATCTGCATGCAGCAAGATTTCACACCCCCCACCAAGCGCCATACCACTCGGTGCCGCCACCACCGGGAAAGGCGCGTATTTCAAAGCTTTGTAGGATTTTTGACCTCCCGCAACCAGCGCATCAATTTGTGGCCAAAGCGCAATATTCATCGCGAAAATTGCGAGACCCAAATTCGCGCCAGCAGAAAAGTGTGTGCCTTCGTTATAAATTACCATGGCTTTATAATCGCCAGATCCATCGCCGATTAATTTTGTTGCCTGCGCATACGCATCAAAAACATGCTCATCAAGCGCATTCATCTTGCCAGTAAATTCAACGCACAGTACACCGTCACCAACATCCCAAACAGATGCACTCGCCGTTTTAATAACGGGATCAGAGCTAAGTTTAATATCACGTAAAAGAAGAACACCGTCAGAGCGTTTGAGTTCATGATATTTTTTATCAGCACCAAAGTAGTGAAGCTTGCCCTCATCGACTTTGTAAAAAGTGCCTTCACCAACCGCCTCAAGAAGCGGCGGTACATCAATGCCCTCTTCTTTCAACTTGCCTGCAAACCAAGCTGGGCCTAGCTTATCGATCATTTCGAAAGGTCCCATTTTCCAGTTGGTACCAAGGCGCATCGCCTCATCCACCGCGTTTACATCATCGGCAATTTCGGGCACAAGCGACGCGGCATAGGCCAAAGTACGACTCATCACTTTCCACGCATAACGACCACCTTCATCATCTGTTTCGACAACAGCACGAATACCTTTTTTGCCCGCCGCAACAGAGTCTAATTTTGGCTTATCCGCTTTACGATATTGTCCTTCATCAAATTTCTTTGGATCAAACGCAAGCGCTTGTTTTTCTTTTGTGCCTTTTGGCGCATCCGGATTAAGACGATAAAAACCACCTTTGCCTTTACGACCCGTATAGCCCGCATCAATCATTTGCTGCACAAACGGCATGTCTTTGGCAATGTTTCGATACTCATCATCTTTTGGCAACGTTGCCAGCATCGATTGCGAGAGATAGGGCATCAAATCAACGCCGACCAAGTCAATCAGCCCGAAAACAGCGGTTTTTGGGACGCCTATAGGCTTTCCAAGCACCGCATCAGCCACTTCAATGGGTACATTATCTTCAATTGCAACATTCAGCGCGGTCTGCATCCAAAAGACCAGCAGACGATTCACAATAAAACCTGGTGTATCGTTTGTATAGACAACACCCTTGCCAAGGTTTTTATCGGCGAATTCCGTGACAGCATTAATCGCATCTTTACGCGTCTTATCACCTTTCACAATTTCGAGCAGACGCATATAACGCACCGGATTAAAGAAGTGCGTGATCATAAAATCTTTTTTTAACTCATCGCTTTGCCCTTCAACAAGTTTTGCGAGGGGAATAGTCGATGTGTTCGACGATACAATCGATCCTTTTTTGCGATGCTTTTGGATTTTTTCGTAGGTTGCGTGTTTGATTTTTAAATCTTCTAAAACAACCTCAACAATCCAATCACACTCTTTGATTTTCTCAATATCGTCTTCAATATTACCCGTTTCAATAAGCTTCGCATTGCGTTTTGACATGAATGGTGCCGGGTCGGCTTTGAGCATCTTCTCAATCGCGCCTTCCGCAATAACATTCCGGTTTTCTGCGTCTTTCGGAACGATATCGAGCAGTAATACAGGCACGCCTGCATTGGCGATTTGCGCGGCGATACCGCTCCCCATTAACCCCGCACCAATGACAGCGACTTTATTGATTGTCATGATGAAATATCCTTTTTCTTATAAAGATTATCGATCCAAAAATTTTTCATGAAAGGAAGCGAAAGCGTTGAAAGTAAATACCCGCCTGTCGGAATAAGCGCACCAAAAAATGGTGTCGATAAACCAACCCATCGCATGTAGGTTACAGCAACGATGTAGGTGATGACTGCAATAATCAGACGCCGTGTCCAAGATGTTTCCCAAGCTTTGTCTGCTTCGACTTTGACATTTCGTTCTTTTAATTTACGGATATCAACATCATCCATGCTTTACACGCTCTCCAAAATAATCGCAGTCCCTTGGCCGCCACCAATACACATCGTCGCCAAACCAAGCTTCTTTTTCTCGCGCTGCATGAGGCTCGCTAGTTTTCCTGTAATCCGCGCGCCGGAGGCACCCAGCGGATGCCCTAGAGCAATCGCGCCGCCATCAATATTGACTTTTGATTCATCAGCGCCGAGCTCTTTGAGCACCGATAAAGATTGCGCCGCAAAAGCCTCGTTCAATTCGATCAGATCAATCTCATCAAGCTTCACGCCAGCACGCTCCAAAGCTTTTTGTGAGGCCGGCACAGGGCCAATACCCATGATTGCTGGATCACATCCCGCAACACCGACCGATTTAATGCGCGCCATAATCGGCAATTTGTTTTTCTTCGCGTATTCTTCCGTTGCTATCAAAACTGCCGCCGCGCCATCTGTCAACGGCGATGCCGTTCCGGCCGTCACGCTGCCATCTTTGTCAAAAGCTAGTTTCAAGCCTTCCAAAGCTTCCTTTGTCGTGCCTGGACGAATACAACCATCTTCAGTAACACCATCAATCTCAACAATCTCATCTTTAAAATGATCAGCTTTCTGTGCCGCTTCCGCTTTGGATTGGGAACCCACCGCAAAATTTTCCTGCGCATCGCGATCAATTGTATATTTCTTTGCCAAGTTCTCCGCAGTAATCCCCATCGACATATACGCCTCAGGGCATATTTCCATCATCGCCGGGTTGGGCATCGGATTAAAACCACCCATCGGAATACGCGACATTGATTCAACACCCGCGCAAACAAAAAGCTCACCTGCACCCATTTGCGCATAACCCGCTGCCATTTGAATGGTGGTCATCGACGAGCCACAAAAACGATTCACGGTCGCACCAGCAATAGTTTTTGGCAATTCAGCGCGCTGCGCCACAATTTTCGCGAGGTTAAAGCCTTGCTCCGCTTCGGGGAACGCACAGCCCATTAAAATATCTTCAATATCGTCGGCATTCGCGCCCGTTTCATCGATCAGCGCTTTGATCACTGTCGCCGCCATATCATCTGGGCGTGTTTTGGCCAGTGCCCCTTTCATCGCGAACGTAAAAGGTGAGCGTTTATAGCCACAGATCACCATTGGAATTTGCATAAGAATAACCTCCGAAAGAATAGCGTCAAAATGTCAAAAAATAGTTTAATCCTAAATAGTTAACAAATCTATTGCTTTCACCAAAAAAGCCCAGATTTCTAAATCTATTTCATGGATTGATAATCGACATTCCCCATTGACATCTATTCGGTACAAGGACATAAAAAGGAACATTTTAGACAATATCGGATGACGGAGAGTATTTTATGTCCAAAGGCTTGAAACGCATATGTATGAATTGTAGTGCGCGGTTTTACGATATGGACCAAAGGCCCATTATTTGCCCTGTCTGCGGTACTGAATTTAACGCCGATGCGAAAATAAAGCCGAAGCGCGGTCGCCCTGCCGCTGAGGACACAAAGCCCGCTAAAGAGGCGGAAGAAGCCAAGGCTGAAGATCAAGATGATGAAATAGACGAAATTGACGCTGATGATGACTTTGTCAGCCTCGATGATGTTGATGAGGGCGATGATCTGGATGAAGATGACGAAGAGCGTCAACTCACTATTGATGATGATCCGGATGATCTCGACCATCTAGATGATGACGATCATGACCTCGACGATGAGGATGATGAGGAAGAAGACGAGAAAAAGTAATTAAAGAATTCTGTTTTCTTTTTTCGTTTTATCAAAAAATTCAAAAAATCGCCGTGCAGCTTCGCGCTGACTTTCATAGAGTCTTTTCTGTGACGGATGAATTTTGTGCAACTTCAAAGATTGTTCCATATCCGGAACGACCCCTTCTTTGATATGACGCAAAATAGACGCCGCAGCCATCATCGTTCTTTGTGCTGAACGGTGTGTTGTTTTAATCGGGCACGAAAGCGATTTGATATTTTTGACGCCAGAATACCCACGATCTGATTTCAGAATAAAAGACAAAATCGGATATTCACGACTTTCATTATTGATCGTGTATTCCCATCCATCAATTTGAAAACTGTAAATATAGAGTTTCTTATCGCGTATCGTTAAAGGCGATACTTCAATCGAATAAGAAGCGCCAATCACTTTGGCGGTTTGTGGATCTTTTGAGATAGCCTGCGCTGATAAATCGGTAACTTCATTGAGTTCCTTAAAATTCTCAGGCGGCCACAAAAGATCTGAATATTTCAACTCAGACATACGCTAATACCCTGTTCAATTCACTTTCTTTCGAAAGTTTTTTATTTTTGATTGATCAGAGTAGAGCGCAAAATGGCAAAAAAATCAAGATTTTTCGGATTTTGACGTGATCTTGTAGAGATTCAAAAGGTAAAAAGCGACAAAATAAAAGAAATACAGCTCTTGCACTTCACTAAAACGATTAAAGAACGAAATTCCCTGTGTTTCCAATATTTTATCAACGATATGTGGCACAAGAACCAATAATCCCAAAACACCAAATTCTTTGGGCGGGCATAATTTTGTCAGTTTCGCGGATAATTTGATCACTTTTTTAGATAACAAGTACGGCAAAATTAAACTGCCAAAAACAATTGCAATAAGCAAAATAAGCCTTAGTTTTTGATCAAACCAAGAAGACATATTGTGAAGATTAGTTTCATTTTGATCATTCAATTCTGACCACCCTTCCGGCGTTGCCCAATTAAAAAGGTGCTGCCCCCAGCTAATTTCTTCACCCACAACGTAAAGACAGCAAACTGCCGCTAATCCAAACCAAGTTATATAATAAGGATGTTTATCCGTTTTTTTACTAAAGAAATAAACAAGGCATATAATAAAACCAACAAAAACAATTAGCGCTTGTAAAACTTCATACAAGCCATTTTCTGACACGATACCGGAAACAAATTCATCCGGCGCAAAAATTTCAATAAAAATCTGCGTGATAAAAAAAGCCAAAGGAACCCAAAGCCAGAAAATAGGAGAAATGTGATTTGTCATTATTCTACCGTTACTGATTTTGCCAAATTACGCGGCTGATCGACGTCAGTGCCCTTTGATAC
>JBCDCD010000077.1:0-6508 GCA_039182445.1 Pseudomonadota bacterium
CTCAAGAGCGTTTTTATAATTAGCGAAATATCGCTCAGCATCCTCAAAAGTCCGCGCGCCTTCACCTAAAATATCGTAAGAAAAACGAAACCCTTTTTCATCCCAGTTTTTTGACCTCTTCATCGCTTCGCTGAGCGTTTCACCGACGACAAATTGTTTGCCCAGCACTTTCATCGCGCGCAGCATTGCTTCACGGATAATTGGTTCACCAACTTTGGAGAGCAGACTATTCATCGTGCCACCGGAGAGATTTAATCCAACACCCGTTATTTTTGTCAGCCAATCACTTTCGTCATTCTTATTTTTGAGCCAATTGGTACCAGCAATTTTATCGCGAATAAGTTTATTGGCTGTATAGGAATCCGGAATACGCAAAAGCGCTTCGGCGAGACTCATCAACGCAAGCCCCTCTTTGGTGTCCAAGCTATATTGTTGGAAAAACGACTCAAGACTACCCGATTTGCGCCGCGTCTTACGGATGGCTTTCACCATTTCTGCCGCATCGCGGCTTGCCTTATGCGCCTGATCCTCGCTCCATTCCAAATGGTTGAGAAGCCGTAAAACGGCTTTATCTTCATCATTATATAAATTGGTAAGGGCTTCTTTCATGCCTACAAACTATAACAAAGCCATTTCATAGCGTCATGAACAAAGAAAAAATCATGCAGAACAAATCGCCCTTTTATTTTTGGCATAATTCGTTATTTTATTGGTTATTATGCCTGATGATCTTTTTAGTATTGCCGAAAAACAGCCAAGCGCAGAACCCAAAAAAGCCGCACCACAATCAAATGTGCCGGAACTCAGCGTTTCCGACCTCGCGAATTCGCTTAAAAAAACATTAGAAGAAACCTATGGACGCATTCGCGTGCGCGGCGAGCTCTCCGGATTAAAGCTAGCCGCCTCCGGCCATCTTTACGGTGATATCAAAGATGAAAATGCCAACATCAATATTATTTGCTGGCGCGGCACCTTATCCAAGCTCTCGATTAAGCCTGAAGACGGTATGGATGTTCTTATAACAGGTAAAATGTCAAGCTATCCAAAAAGCTCTCGCTATCAAATCATTATTGATAAGCTCGAATTGGCTGGCGAAGGCGCATTGCTAAAATTATTGGAAGAGCGAAAAAAGAAACTCGCCGCTGAGGGTTTGTTCGATCCAGCGCGTAAAAAATCTTTACCGCTTTTACCGGAACGCATTGGCATTATCACTTCGCCCAGTGGCGCAGTGATCCGCGATATTATGCATCGCTTACGCGACCGTTTTCCACGCCATGCCTTAATATGGCCCGTCAAAGTCCAAGGAGATGGGGCTGCCGAAGAAGTAGCAGCAGCGATTAATGGTTTTAACGCTCTCAAAGAAAACAAGCCTGACTTGCTCATTATCGCGCGTGGCGGCGGCTCTCTTGAGGACCTTATGGCCTTTAATGAAGAGAATGTCGTGCGGGCTATTGCCGCGTCAAACATTCCCGTTATTTCTGCCGTTGGGCATGAAACCGATACGACCCTAGCCGATTATGCTGCTGATGTCAGAGCACCGACACCGACCGGGGCGGCCGAAATGGCTGTGCCTGTCCGATCACAAATTTACGCGCAGCTGCAAGATAATCATCAACGTCTTATCAACTCACTGCATCGCCTAGGGCAAGAGTCAAAAAACCGTTTGGAAACGCGTATTGCAAAATTAGGATCGCCGCAAAATCTCATCGATGCTAAGATTCAAACCATTGATATCTTGAGCGAAAGAATAAGTAGTGGTTTACAACGTTTTATTTTTTCCAAACGTGATGCTTTTCAAACAACAAGCAATAAATTACAGTCACCCGTTCATTTGATTGATTTAAAACGGCAAAAAATAGATAGTCTTGAACGGATGCTAATCAGCCTATCGCCGAAATCCGTTTTAAAGCGGGGCTTTGCGATTATTTACGATAAAGACGGAAAAATTGCCAAAAACAGTCAAAACATTGGTGAAGGACAAGAAATCACAGTTGAATTCGCTGAAAAAGACCGTTTAAAGGCCGTTCGAAGCGGATAATTCGTAGTTTTTGGGCTTTTTTGGAGTATAATGGAGATATGCGCGCTACGCTGAAAGAATTAACGGATAAATTGGGAGTTGGCTACGTTTTGTCAGCTTACGAAACATGCCCGTGGTCTGCTTATGATGATGAGCAGGAAATGAGCTGTAGCGCAGAAGTGCGTATGGATAGCGATGCGGAAGAGCTGGAAGCGGAGCTTCAAATTATGCGCGACGATCCAAAAGAGGGTGAAAAACCGATTGAACAAATCTACCATATGACCGCCAGGCCAGCGGTAAGCAATAAATGGGATGTTAAAATCGCAATTCTAAAAGGCGAAAACAAAGCCGAAACTGTCTATGGATGGGAAGAAAAGACCGTAAATTTCTTTCATGCCTGTGTTCAGGAATTAAAAATGGGAAAAATCCCTGATTTTGATGCCATCATTGAAAAAGAAGTGAATAAGAAAGAGCGCTTCGGCGATAAAGCCGGTGGCGGTGGAAACAAATCGCCAAAAATAAAACCTGAAAGAGTCATGGGTATTAAAAGTGGTATGTAGTATTACGCCATATTTTCCATGACAACGATGCCATAGTCTGCGGCAATAGCGCCTAAGCCACCTTCAACTGTTTGACCAACTGCATGGAAAATCCATTCTGCGCCAACACGTTCAAGATGCCCAATGATAAGCCCCTCATGTTCGGTCAGTTCTTCATCTAACTCAAAGCGAAAAATCTCGCTTTCTGTATTTTCATTGACGATACGAAAATATACATTTTTCACCATCGAAAAATCATGGTCTTTAAAATCAAGATTATAGATTGAAAGAACAAAAGAGATTTTCAAAACATCAAAAGAAAGGGCCGTCAGATCAATATTGATTGATTCATCATCGCCATCACCCGCGCCCGTACGGCTATCACCCTGGTGGCTAACGGCGCCATCTTTATCTCTTAAGTTATGATAGAAAATAAAATCTTCATCGATGCGTGTTTGATCATCTTTATCGAGTAAAAAGACGCTGACATCCAAATCGAGAGGATCGCTTTCAAACGCCTTCAGATCCCAACCAACACCAATTGTCACTTCGCGTAATGTTGGATCTTTTTCTGTTAGATTAATCTCTTCGCCAACTTTTATTTTATTGCGCGGCTCATCCGGATAAAGAATATCCGGCATATCAACAAGATCATCATCTTCTTCGTCGATTTCGTCCTCAGTATCATTATTGTCTGGATTATCTACCATGCCAAAATCCTTTATTCGACCATCGTCATAATATCATCTTTTAAGTATAGCGCATAAATGAGTCCAATATAAAAAACATACCCACCAACAAAAACAAAACCTGTGAATTTATTAATTTTCTTGAACGCCAAAAGAAGAAAAGAGAATAGAAGAGCAACGCCCAACATCACCCATATATCCAATGTCAACACTTGCGGCGCAATCGCATCACTCGAGATTGGTTTCACCATCGCTGTAATACCCAAAATCATTAAAATATTGAAGACGTTCGATCCCAAAATATTACCAATAATAAGATCGGATTGTTTCTTCATTGCCGCAGCAATACAGGTCGACAACTCGGGTAGTGATGTACCTATAGCAATCACACTTAAGCCAATTACATCTTTGGGAACACCGATAATCGTCGCACTGACTTTGGCACCCCGTACAAGAAATTCGGCGCCACTCGCAATGGCAATAAGCCCCAAGAGAAGGAATATAAACCCCTGGAATAGGTTTTTATATTGCGATTGTTCTAATGCCTCGACTTCGATTTTTCCTTTAGAATCCATCACATATTGCCAAGCTACGTACCCAAAAAGAAACGCCACCATCAGTGCGCCTGCGGTTTGGCCAATGACACCCTGCAACATCAAATAAAGCATCCAAAAACTGGCCAATATCATCACAATCATATCGCGTAGTAATTTACGCGGTACAGCAACAAGCGTTGCAAAGAAAGCCGTCACACCAATCACAAGCAATATATTGGCAATATTTGATCCGATCACATTCCCAATCACAATACCAGGAAGGCCAACCAAGTTGGCGTTTAGCGAAACCAAAAGTTCGGGAAGCGATGTTCCAAAAGCAACAATAGTAAAACCAATCACAAGCGGTGAAATACCAAATCTTTTGGCCACATAAACAGCCGCCTCAATCGTCCAATCCCCGCCTTTAAACAAGAGATACATGCCCAAACCCAACGCACCAATCGAAAGAATAAGAAGTTCTGTTTCTGAATACACCATCTAAGAATTACCTTTGAATTTATCGCTGCTTTTGTCCGTCATCCCACTCAAGACCAAAACCAAAAGCCCGATCCATTTCCGCGTGACCCGGGAAATACTCCATGAAATTTGTCATCTTTATTCCCTGACGAATATTTTCCAATCCAGCGACTGCACATAAAGCAAGCTCTTCACGTCTTGCATGCAAGCTGACAACCATTGGCTGCTCACCAGGTACACGCACTTGGATTTGCGGCTTGACTGCTTCCCAATTACTCGCGCCGCTATAGATATAAATATAAATAATGATCTGCTTAATCTCGCCCCAATGAGTACCATTCACAAAGATCATTTCATCTTCGCCGTCAGCATCCCCTGTCCGCTCATCACCTGATAAAAAGATATAAGGTTCTTGGTCCTTTGTGCCGTAAAGGTCACCAAAAGCCTGAATAGCCCCACGCTTGCCATTTTGCAGCTCATAAAGACAGCCGAGATCAAGGTCGATCCCTTTATGTTTCGGCGCTTCCGTCTTCTTACCACCTAATAAGTTGTTCAAAAAACCACCGGCTTGTTTCCTTTGTGGTTTTACATTGTCCCACGCCACACCGATTTCAAAATCCGGTAATCCTCCCACCGGCGGATTAACAATAGCGGTTTCACCTGGCTCAGAAAGGAAGGACCCCTGATTCCCTTCATCATAGGGACTGATAAAACCTGACGCCCCGAGAGAAGAGCCGTGCTCTGAAAAATTTGCGCGCGAACGTGTCGCATCAATAATTGAATGTTTAGAGCTACCTTCACCTGACATAAAATTTATTTCATCGCTTTGTTTTACTTTTGTCTACTATATGCTAATTCTGTTGTTCAGCAAATAGTTAGAGACAAAGAAGGAACAAGAATACCATGTCATCTTATCAATATGTCTATGTAATGAAGGATCTCACCAAAACATGGCCCGGCGGCAAAACGGTTTTGGAAAATATCACATTAAGCTTCCTGCCCGGTGCAAAAATCGGTGTTCTTGGACCCAACGGTGCGGGTAAATCCACACTGATGAAAATCATTGCGGGTCTGGATACGGAATTTCAAGGCGAAGCATGGCCTGCCAAAGGCATACGTCTCGGTTATTTAGCACAAGAACCAGAATTGGATGATAACAAAACTGTTTTTGAAAATATCATGGATGGTATGGGCGATGTAAAATCAATGATTGACCGCTACAACGCCATTGGTGGTGAAATGGGCGACCCCGATGCCGATATGGATGCACTTATGGCCGAAATGGGAGAGCTTCAGGAAAAAATTGACGCTGTTGATGGATGGAATTTGGAACGTACAATCGAAATGGCCATGGAAGCCTTACGATGCCCGCCAAAAGAGTCGTCAGTGAAAAATTTATCGGGTGGTGAAAAAAGACGCGTTGCGTTGTGTCGTTTATTGTTAGAAAAACCCGATATTCTTCTTCTGGATGAGCCAACAAACCACCTTGATGCAGAAAGTGTTGGATGGCTACAACGATTCTTATCTGAGTATGAAGGCACGGTGATCATGGTTACACACGATCGTTACTTCCTTGATAATGTTACCGGATGGATTCTCGAAATTGATCGTGGCAGCGGTATTCCTTACGAGGGTAATTACTCGGCTTATCTAGAAACAAAAGCCAAGCGTATGCAGCTCGAAGCTAAGCAAGAAGCAGCGCGCCAAAAAACTTTGGCACGTGAATTGGAGTGGATTCGTCAAGGCGCCAAAGCCCGCCAAGCTAAGTCCAAAGCGCGTATCGCAGCTTATGATCAGATGCTCGCTGAATCTGAAAAACGTGATACCCGCAATGTGCAAATTGTTATTCCGACACCGCCACGTCTTGGCGAGTTGGTAATTGAAGCAGAGAATATTTCAAAAGGATTTGATGATCGCCTGCTCATTGAAAATCTCTCTTTCAAATTACCGCCTGGTGGTATCGTCGGTATTATTGGTCCGAACGGTGCTGGTAAAACAACATTGTTTAAAATGATCACCGATAATGAAAAACCAGATAGCGGTAGTTTTAAAGTTGGTGAGACGGTAAAACTTGGTTATGTCGATCAAAGCCGCGATGCACTGGATGCCAATAAAAATGTTTGGGAAGAAATATCCGAAGGCAATGATCTGCTTAAACTCGGCAAAATTGAGATGCAATCACGCGCTTATGCCCGCTTGCTGCAGCGGCCTCGCCTGTGTCGATGGGATCTGCAGCTCCATCAACTAGAG
>JBCDCD010000078.1:0-6489 GCA_039182445.1 Pseudomonadota bacterium
CCATCTTTGATGCAATCGGAATGGGATTATTGGCTAATTCTGAATAGGCTACATGGCCTTGTACTCCTTTAACCGTCAATGTTCCATGAAAGGAACCGCGCCGGCCGATTTTTATCTCTTCCCCCAGTTCTTTAATATTGGAGGATTCGCCCACTAGACACACATCGGGAATCTGGTCATTTTCCTGCATCCATTCAAGAACGCGCTGCGTGCCATTTATAGAATCCGCTTCTTCATCGCCCGTGATCAGAAAGCTAATAGAGCCTTTAAAATCAGGATTGTCGTGAAGGAATTTCGCCGTGGCGGAAATAAAAGCACAATTCGCGCCTTTCATATCTGATGTACCGCGGCCATAGATTTTACCATCGTCGATAACGGCATCAAAAGGGGGATGAGACCAAAGGTTTTCATCACCTGCTGGCACCACATCCGTATGACCTGCGTAACAAATATGCGGCGGGTCTGTCCCTAGCCGTGCAAAGAAATTTTTGACGGGGTAAGAGCCATTACCATCAAACGGTAAATCGTGAATGGTGAACCCCAGTTTTTTAAGTTCTTCAACAAGCACATCCTGCGCGCCTTTATCCTCAGGGGTTACAGACGCACAGCGAATGGATTGTTGTGTTAGGTCAATGACATTGGTCATAGTATTTGAATAAACAATACTAATTTGACTGTAAACCTAAATTACTATGAAGGGCAGGGATTCTTCTTGGTTTCTGACCAGTGAATGCAGGTTTAATCATGTGTGTTATGAGGCCGTCGACTTTTTCATCAGTAGTGGCAACCATGCTAAGTCTTTCAATAAATGGTTCAATGTAATTATTACCGGGAAGCATTATTTTAAGTAGAGGTTTCAAATCTTTTAATGGTTTTTTAAAATTAAAAGGCTGTGCATTTTGAGGATCAAAAATTACTTTCTCTTCGCGAAGGGTTTTGTAAGTACGTAACATTTGGAAAAGCATTGACGGAAATTGCTCCATGATGAGGCATGGTTCTTTGATTTGGGGATATTTCTTGATAGCCCGTTTAACTAGGTTTTGCTGTTCATCAAGAAAAAGAAGCGCTGTTTCATCAAGAACTTTAACCATTTTTTCAAATCCGTTGTCTTCAAAGTGATCTACCCCAGGCATAGTTTGTAATTTATTAGCCCAGTCAATCAGTTTGATAGGCATGGCATAGGGATGTTATAGCCATCTTTCAGCTTGTAAAATTCTATCTTCGCCGACTATAAGTATTCCATGCTCATTTTTTCGAGAGAGCAAAACAACAATTTTCATTGCGTCATCTAAATCTTTTTGTGTTTTTTTAATAGAGATTCCGCTGAGGTGACTCCCGTTTCTTCTTAAGCTTTCCATACCGCTTTGTAAAATGCTTCTTAAAATAGCTGGAGAGACTCCAAAATCTTCTATGATGTCATGACAGATTATAGCTGTGAACAGGGCGTCTAGTGATCCATGCTCTTCTCTTATCCATCCCTCTCCAGTCACGAGGAGCAATTTATCTATTACATCAACGTGGCTTTCTTCATGCAGTTCGCGATGAGACATTTGGTCTTTACGAAGTTCATTTTTCCCATGCTCTATCATAGATAGATAGGCTGTGAGAGCGATGTGTGCGAGTGGAAGATTCCGTTCTTGTAAAATTTTATAACAATAAGAACGAAAAAGTACATGCTTCAAACGAATGGCTTGTTCGGTTGCAAACACTGCATGTGGATCAAAATCATCACCAAAAACTTCGTGTACGGTCATTACTCTTACCTTTTGTATAGAGCGGGTTTACAAAGTTTTGACCTATGAAAGCAACAAAAATATGGAAAAAGTTAAAAATTATCCAGTTTTATGTAATAATATTACAAAATACGCCTTAATCACGCAGTAAATCATTCACCGATGTCTTGCTACGGGTTTTTTCATCAACGCGTTTAACGATCACGGCGCAGGCCAAATTCGGGCCGGGTGAGCCATCTGCCAATGGTTTGCCGGGTAATGTACCGGGCACGACTACGGAATAAGCCGGTACACGGCCTTGAAAGACATCACCACTTTGACGATCAATAATTTTGGTAGAGGCACCAATAAAGACGCCCATGGAAATCACCGCGCCTTCTTCAACGACAACGCCTTCGGCGACTTCGGATCGCGCGCCGATGAAGACATTATCTTCGATAATCACGGGGCCGGCTTGTAAAGGTTCGAGCACGCCTCCGATTCCCGTACCACCGGAGATGTGACAATTTTTTCCCACTTGGGCGCAGGACCCAACAGTTGCCCATGTATCAATCATCGTGCCTTCATCAACATAAGCCCCCAAATTAACGAAGCTTGGCATCAACACCACCGTTGGTGCGATAAAGGCAGAGTGTCGTACGATACAATTCGGCACCGCGCGAAAAGCGGCTTTTTTAAAATCATCGTCAGACCAGTTTTTAAATTTGGAATCAACTTTGTCCCACCAAGTCCCGCCTTGCGGGCCACCGGATTGAGCCGTCATATCGTTCAAGCGAAAAGAAAGCAGCACTGCTTTTTTCAGCCATTGATGCACCGTCCAATTATCATCAATTTTCTCCGCAATCCGCTTTTCACCAGCATCGAGTGCATTGAGGGCGCTTTCAACGGCGTCTCTCACCTCACCACTGGTTTGGCTGTTGATTTGATCACGGTTTTCCCATGCCTGATTGATAATATCTTCCATATTTTTCGTCCTGTTTTTAAATTTATCTCACCCTAGTGTTTTTCCTGCGTGAATCAAGAGCGGAATATGCTAATTTACCCGAATGCAATGTCATATTAAGTGGAATTCCCTACCGTTAAGTGCCTGGCAAAATCGTTTCAATGAAGTGAAACAATCGAATTTGCTGCAGGCCTATCATTATGCGCAAGCGGTGCGTCCGATTAAAGGGCAAACGGCACGCTGGGGGCTTATTCTGATCAATGGGCAAGAGGCAGGTTTGGTGCAGATGTTGGAAGCCAAAACAGCGTTCGGTCTGTTTCATGGGGTTATCCTTGATCGCGGACCACTTTGGTTTGATGGGTTTGGGGGCGCCGCGCATGTAAAAATCTTTTTTGAAAAATTAAATCAAACCTACCCGCAACGCTGGGGTCGGAAACGCCGCATATTGCCTGAGCTGCAACAAAGCACGGCGTTCGACGGTATTATCGCGCAGTGCGGTTTTGAGAAAAAAGAAGAGGCGGGCACCTATCAAACACTCTGGTGGAATTTACGTATGAGTGATGAACTTGCGCGTGATGCGCTCAAAAAGAATTGGCTTGGTAGTCTTAAAAAAGCGGAGAAGGCAGATTTAAAAATTGAATGGGGGCGGCGTGGTGAGTATTTTGATTGGATCAAAGAACATTACACACTTGATAAGCTGGAACGCGGTTACAGCGGCATTTCGCCTAAATTTTTGGCGAATTTGGCCTCATTTTCAACGCAAGATAATCCTATGATTATCGGGAAAGCCACATTGAACGGGCGTGCTATAGCAGGTGTTTTATTTTTCACACATGGGCAAAGCGCGACCTATCAAGTGGGGTGGTCGTCCGAAGATGGACGTAAAACATGCGCGCATCATTTGCTTTTATGGCGTGCGCGCGACATACTAAAGGCAAAAGGGATAAAAGATTTAGACCTTGGAGGCATTAATGATGAAGCAAAAGGATTATCGCAGTTTAAAAAAGGCACAGGCGCGCAAGTTATCATACTGGCCGGCCATTATTTTTAGTCTACTGACGCTGACAGCATTGTTGTTTTTTACAACCCAGGCTTTTGCCGAAGAAAGCAAGCCAACGCAGACAGCTGAATATAATGTTTATGCGGGTGGTATTCATGCTTTAGAAGTCAATATGGTCAACGATCTTCAAAACCAAGATCGCTATGAAGTGAGCATGAACGCTAAAACGCATGGTATTCTTGGACAATTAGCGCCATGGTCAGGTTCTTTTTCGACGTCTGGCTGGAAGAGCGACGTTTATAAACCGGAACAGCATCAATCCGTCGCAACATGGCGCGGAGAAGAAGAAACTAAAACTTATCGCTATAAAAAAGACGGCTCATTCGAGAGTTATAAAGTCGTTGAAAAAGGCAGAGACAAAACGCCTAAGGAAGTCGATTCAGAACTCACGCAGAATACGACAGATATTTTAACAGCGGCGCTCAATACAATGAATAATATTGCAAGTGGTCAAAGCTGTGAAAGCACAACCGAAATTTTTGATGGCAAACGCCGCTTCAAACTTCATTTTAATAAGAAGCAAGACGTTATGCTTGAGGGCTCGCGTTATAATATTTATAGCGGCCCTGCGATTGAATGTACGGCCATTGTCGAGCCTATCGCTGGAAAGTGGTATGAAAAACCTCGCGGATGGGCATCGATCCAAGAGCAAGGCCGTAAAAAAGGCAGTTTACCGACGGTCTGGTTTGCCAAAGTTGAAGAGGGCAAGCCCGCTATTCCTGTCAAAGTACGGGTTAAAACTGATTACGGCACGCTCTTTATGCATCTGACCAATTATAACGGCAGCGATAAAAACATTAAGATTGCCGGCAACTAAGCCATTCAAATGTTATAAATTGCAATATGTTGTGACTTGTTAAAGCGCGCAAAATCAATAGATTAAATAGCATGAGCGCGAATAATACACCGCAAAAACAAGATTTGGCCATCGTGATCCTTGCCGCTGGTAAGGGTACGAGAATGAAATCATCTGTGCCAAAAGTCATGCATAAAGTGGCTGGCTTGCCGATTATCAATTGGTTGATTAACCGCGTTGAAAAATTAGAGCCCCAGAAAATCATTGTTGTGACAGCGCCAGCTATGGATGATGTTATTGAGGCGTCTCATCCCTATGATTGTGTTATTCAGAAAGAGCAAAAAGGTACAGGTGATGCGGTAAAGCCTGCCATGGAACAGCTCAAGGATTTTGAAGGGAAAGTGCTTGTCCTATTGGGGGATGAGCCGTTTTTGGATCTTGGTCTGCTTGAAGAGATGGTTGGTCATGATGGTCCTTGCGTCATGGCAATTGAACCTGAATCCAATAAAGGTTTAGGGCGTATGGCAACCGATAGAAATCAAAATCTCCTTCGTATTGTTGAAGAAAAAGATTGTAATGACGAAGAATTAGAAATCACTTTATCGAATGCAGGTAATTTTTGTTTTCCTGCTTCTTCTTTACGCTCTTGGCTAGAAAAGCTCAGCAATGATAACGCACAAGGCGAATATTATCTGACGGATATTCCGGAGATTGCCCTAGAAGACGGTGTTAAAACAAAAGTCTTTACGGCGCACACCTCGATCGTTTGGGGTATTAACACGCGCAGTGAATTGGCCGCTCATGAAGAGTTCGCACAATTTTTCTTGCGTGAAAAAGCAATGGAAGAAGGTGTGACGCTTGTTGATCCGAACAGCGTGACATTGGCATGGGATACGGAATTGGGCGAGGATGTCATTATTGAACCCAATGTAATTATCGCTGAAGGCGTCACGATTGAATCGGGTGCGGTTATTCACGGGTTCTCTTATCTAGAAGGATGTCATATAGCAGAGAGCGCCTCGGTTGGTCCGTATGCGCGTATTCGTCCGGGATCGCATGTTGGTGAAAAGGCGAGTGTTGGCAATTTTATTGAAGTCAATCGTTCTATTATTGAATCGGGCGCTAAGGCAAAACATGTTTCTTATATCGGTGATGCCGTGATTGGTAGCGGTACCAATATCGGGGCGGGGACAATCATTGCAAATTACGATGGCTTCTTTAAACACAAAAGTAAAATTGGAGAGAATGTTTTTGTTGGATCAAATTCAACAATTATTTCTCCGGTTGAAATTGGCGATAAAGCCATTGTTGCTGCGGGATCAAACGTCAACAAAGATGTACCGGGCAATGCGATGGCCATCGGCCGCTCGCGCCAGGAAAATCATCTGGGATGGGCAAGCGAATATCGTGCTTTGAAGCGTGAACAAAAGAAATTAGCAGAAGACGATTAATTATGTGCGGAATTATTGGGATTTTAGGGGAAAAAGAAGCAGCGCCACAATTGCTTGATGGGCTAAAACGTTTGGAGTATCGCGGCTATGACTCGGCAGGCATTGCGACTTTGTCTTCAGGGCAAATTGATCGCCGCCGCGCCGAAGGAAAAATCAATAATCTCGAAAAAGCGTTAGAACAAGATAATCTTCAAGGAACAATTGGTATTGGCCATACAAGATGGGCAACGCATGGAAGTCCAACGACAAAAAATGCACATCCCCATGCAACGCAAAAAGTTGCTGTGGTGCATAATGGTATTATTGAGAATTACGCGACGATAAAAAACGAGCTTTCCGATAAAGGATATGTTTTTGAAACCGAAACAGATACCGAAGTGGTGGTACAGCTTATCACCGCTTATCTCGATGAAGGCCTAGAACCACAAGAGGCAGCGAACAAGGCGCTGACACCGCCCAGGACACGCGTCAAAGCTAGTGAGCATGCTCACGGGGGCCCACACGGA
>JBCDCD010000079.1:0-6488 GCA_039182445.1 Pseudomonadota bacterium
ATTATTCTAGAAACGACAAAATCATCCATATTCTTTAACCCAGTACTATGCTCATTATATTTATCTTATACATCAGATTTATTGCACTTCTTGTTGAGAGCAAAAAACGAGAGAATTTCCTCTCAAAAAGTTGCTTCAACCGTTGTCGACGCGGTATTTATGGGTGGCGACGAAGACGTCTATGACGAGAAAACTTCTACTGATGTAGATCGCAATGTAACGCACGGTCAAGCGAGACGTTTAAAACTTTCTGGCGCAAAACATGTTGCAGCATCTTTTGTTAAAGCACTACCTTTTTTAAGAGCTTCTAATCCCTCATTTTTTAAATTGAAGCGTACAATATATATGGGAGAAGAAGAAACTTGCTCCTGCACAAGAACAGCAGAACTTTATGGAAGAATTGTTGATGGCGTTACAACAAAAGCATTCCCAGAGACAGGACATGGTCCTTTAATGGAATGCGCTAAAGTATATGCCCATCTTTCTCGCGCTTTAAGACCAGAAGCTAAAACAATTTAAGCTGCCGCAGAAGCTTCACCCTGAAGTGCTGCACACGCTTTTTTGATGCGCTCACACGCCGCCGTTAGTGCCGCTTCACTCGTCGCATAAGAAATGCGGAAATGCGGGCTTAACCCAAAGGCTTCCCCATGAACACAGGCGACGCCTTCGGCCTCCAATAAATAGCTTACAAAATCTTCATCCGTTTCGATCACTTTACCATCCGGCGTGGTCTTCCCCATCACCCCCGCGCAAGATGGATACAGGTAAAACGCGCCTTCTGGGTTCGGGCAGTCAATGCCGTCACACTCATTCAGCAAACCAACAACCAAATCACGACGACCTTTAAACGCCTGCACCCATTCTTTCAAGAAAGATTGATCGCCATTCAACGCTTCAACCGCGGCTGCTTGCGAAATGGATGACGGGTTCGACGTGCTCTGTCCTTGAATTTTTCCGATCGCTTTAATCAATTCTTTTGGCGCGCCGGCATACCCAATCCGCCAACCTGTCATCGAATACGCTTTTGAGACACCATTAATGGTAATCGTACGGTCCTTCAATTTCGGTTCGACCTGTGCCGGCGTCACAAATTCAAAATCGTCATAGACCAAATGCTCATACATATCATCGGTCATCACCCAAACATACTCATACTTGAGCAACACATCGGTCAATTCCTTCATGTCCGCTTCGGTGTAACCCGCGCCAGTCGGGTTCGACGGTGAGTTCAAAATCACCCATTTTGTTTTCGGTGTAATCGCCGCTTCTAACTGCGCGCCGCTCATTTTAAAATTATTCTCCGCCGGACAATCGACAATCACTGGTTCTCCTTCGGCGAGTAACGTCATATCGGGATACGACACCCAATAGGGCGCCGGAATAATTACTTCATCACCCGGGTTTAATGTCGCCATCAAGGCATTATATAGAACCTGCTTTCCGCCTGTTCCAACGGTGATCTCATCACGCGTGTACTCAAGACCATTATCGCGTTTGAATTTCGCGATGATCGCATCTTTTAATTCCGGCGTGCCATCCACATTGGTGTATTTGGTTTGCCCTTGATCCATTGCTGTCTTCGCCGCGTCTTTAATGAAGTCCGGCGTATCAAAATCTGGCTCGCCAGCGCCAAGACCAATAATGTCTTTGCCCGCCGCTTTGAGCTCTTTTGCTTTCGCCGTAACCGCCAAGGTCGGTGATGGCTTAATGCGACTTAAACGATCAGCAATAATGGACATTTTTTACACTCCTATAGTTTTTTCGATACTGATGCTATGCCCTTCAATGAACTCTTTCAAGGGCTTCAAAAGCGGATTTTTGAGGTTTTCCCGCAAATAACCCTGCAAGCGCGGTATATGAGGCAAAAACTGTTGCCCCCGCCCTTCTTGCGCAAACTTAATGAACAGGCCAATCACGCGGCAATGAAATTGTGCGCTCATAAGACAGTACCAAGCCTCGAAGCTTTCTTTTTCTTCCGCGTTCATATCGGCGCAATAACGCACCTTCATTTCATTAATAATATCATCGGGTACGGTGTTGCGGGCATCATGAAGCAAGTTCAATAAGTCGTAGGCACAAGGTGCCCAAAACGCATCTTGAAAATCAATAATACCGTAAGGCGGTTCTTGCTCATCACGCCAAATAAGATTTTCCAAATGATAATCAGCAAGGCAAATTATTTTTTGCGGTTCGGGTAAAGAAGTTTCAATCTCCTGCCAAACTTTTTGATATTCGGCATGCGCGTCTTCACTTGGCGCTGCACCACCCGAAGCCGGCATGTAATAATCGACAAATTGCGGTAGGCGCTCCCAAATTAATGTGTCCTTATAATTGGGCAGCGATAAATTATTTTCCGTGCCTGCTCCTTCACGCAATTTAATCAGAATATCTGTTGCTGTTCCGTAAAGCGCATTAGGATCTTCCCCTTCTTTCAGCACATCACCAAAGCTTTGATCGCCGAGATATTCAATGACAGCCAAGCCACTCTCTAAATTAGAATAATAAATCTCCGGCGCATTAATATTGATACCGCGCAAAAACTCATCGACTTTAATGAATTCCGCGAGACCCGTTTCCAAAATCCCCGCCCGGCTCATATCCATCAGCAGCGCTTTTTCATCGCCGCGCTTTAATAAAAAATACCGCCGTAGCCCCATATCCGCGGCCAACGCTTCAACCGACGCATCACCCCAGCCCGCTTCATTTAAAAAAGCAGAATAGTCATTATTATCAACCTGTTGCGGTTGCGTGCTCATTTTATGATTTAGTCGGACTTATCGCCGTTTTTGGCAATCATCGCGTTGATCGCATCAATATGCCCTTGCGATACACCACCTTTACGACGCGGTGGGTTATAATTTTCCTGACCGAATTGCGCCGTGTTGCCACCGGCAATGGTTTTAAGAATATCCATGCCAAAACTATCTTCTTTCGAAGCGGCATCTTCAGGCTTGGCCTGCGGCACAGGCTCTGGTTTGGTCTTACCACTGACCACCCGTTGGATCGCATGAGCGGTAATACCAACCATATGCGGCTTCACCAACGTGCTCAGGAGTTTCGGGTCATCCATCGCCCAATTGATAATCTGTTGCCGCGTGCGCGTCGCATTGCCACGATGCAAATGCAGCGCTTCTTTTATCTTTTGTTCAACATATTCCCAGGACATCAGTAAACTCCTCCTTAACGGCTCTATTATACGAATTTTCCGTTAAAAAGCCTTAAAAACCTGAATTTTGTGCACACATCAGAGCCGCGCCAGCTCCGTCATTAAGCTCCGAACGCCCTTCACACGCTCCGCCGGGGTATCCCATTTGCGAGTTGCGACAATTTTCTGGTCTTTCGGACGAATTTTGACGCTGCCCTTTTTCTCATCGACCCATTTCATGATTTTCTGCGGATTGGGCGGTGTATCTTTGTAAAAGCCAAACACGACCCCTTTCGGCCCGGCATCCACCCGATCGACACCCGCTTTGCGGCAGAGCTGTTTGATGGTCATGATATCGAGAAGATTTTCGACCTCCTCCGGTAAATCACCAAAACGGTCAATCAATTCGGCCGCGAACGCATCAATCGCTTCACTACCCTCTAGATCCGCTAAGCGACGATACAAACTCATCCGCACACTTAAATCTGCAACATAATTTTCAGGGATCAGCACGGACGTGCCAATATTAATCTGTGGTGACCATGTACCCTCAACCAAGTCATCAGCATCCATATCAACGCCGGCTTTGGCCATCGCCACTGCTTCTTCGAGCAATTGTTGATACAACTCAACACCAATCTCTTTAATATGCCCTGACTGTTCTTCACCCAATAAATTCCCTGCACCACGAATATCCATGTCGTGTGACGCCAATTGAAAACCAGCGCCGAGTGTATCGAGAGTTTCAATGACCTCTAGACGTTTTTGTCCCTGTGGAGTCAGTTTCTTTTTCGGATCATGCGTCAGATAGGCATAGGCTCGCACTTTTGAACGCCCAATTCGTCCACGAATTTGATAAAGCTGCGCCAATCCAAACATATCCGCGCGATGAACAATCATCGTATTCGCCGTCGGGATATCAATACCGCTTTCAATGATATTCGTCGCCAGCAACACATCATATTGCCCATCATAGAAGGCTGTCATCTTCTCATCGAGCTCGGTTGGTGTCATCTGCCCATGTGCGCTCACCGTTTTTAATTCCGGCACAAGCTCATTCAATGTTTCTTTGACCTCTTTTAAGTCTTTAATACGCGGACACACATAAAAACTTTGTCCACCGCGATAATGTTCCCGCATCAACGCTTCGCGTATCACTAGTGGATCAAACGGTAAGACAAAAGTACGAATGGCAAGGCGATCCACCGGTGGTGTCGTGATCAAACTCATTTCCTTCACGCCGGTCAGTGACATCTGTAATGTCCGCGGGATCGGCGTCGCCGTGAGAGTCAACATATGCACATCATTACGCAACTCTTTAAGCTTTTCCTTTTGCTTCACACCAAAACGCTGCTCTTCATCGACAATGACCAAGCCCAAATGTGCAAAGGAAACATCTTTGGCAAAAACCGCATGCGTCCCGATAACGATATTCACATCACCTTTGGCCAAACCCTCTTTCGTTTCTTTAATTTCTTTGCTGGAAGCCAGACGCGATAGCTGCCCTATTTTTAATCCCGTTCCGGCAAAACGCTCTAAAAATCCGGCATAATGTTGCCGCGCCAAAAGGGTTGTCGGCACTACCAACGCCACTTGCGCACCCGCCATCGCCGCAACATAAGCCGCCCGCAATGCGACCTCGGTCTTACCAAAACCAACATCACCGCAAACAAGGCGATCCATCGGGTGATCGCCATTGAGGTCCCGGACCACATCATTAATGGATCGCAATTGATCCTCTGTTTCCTGATACGGGAACTTCGCAACAAACTGTTCATAAGGCTCTTTTTCAATGGAGAGCTTCTCACCATTTTTAAGAATACGCGCGGCCGCAATTTTCATCAGCTGATCCGCCATCTTCATCAAATCTTTTTTGACGCGCGCTTTGCGTGCCTGCCAATTCGCGCCACCGAGACGATCCAGCGGTGTCGTGCCTTCGTCCGATCCAAAACGCGACAGCACATCAATATTCTCAACCGGGACGAAAAGCTTATCATCGCCATCATAAATAACTTTCAGGCAATCATGCGGTGTGCCCAATGCTTCAAGCGTTTCCAAACCTTCAAACCGCCCAATACCATGATCGATATGCACCACCAAATCACCGACATCGAGCGAAGAAACTTCTGTCAAAAAGTTATCAGCTTTTTTACGTTTTTTAATCTTGCGCGATAAACGGTCACCCAAAATATCTTGTTCCGTAACAACCGCTAGATCATTTGCGACAAACCCATACTCCAAGGACAAGATGGCCAAACCCACCTCATCTTTTTTAACCTTCATCAAATCTTCGCGATTGTGACAATTCTTAAGACGCTTAAACCCCGTTTCTTTCAGCATAACCTTCAAACGCTCGCGCGCGCCTTCACTATACGCGGCAATCAGCGCTTTTTTCTCCTGCGATTGCTGTGACTGGATATAATCTTGAACGACTCCGATCACATCCCCATTTTTCTCTGCGCGCGCATCGGCAAAATCACGCCCTTTGCGTCCCTCGCCATCTAACGCGGTGTCATTGGCCGGTTTAAAAGATGAAAATTGATGCGCGTCTTTCACGGACTCAAAAAACACATCGTCATTAAGATATAAAAGCTCCGGCGGCAATGGGTTATAAATAACATTCGTCACTGACTGTTCGTCTTTTTTCTTCTTGAGCGCCGCTTGCTGCAAGGTTAATCGTGCTTGAAAGAAATCTTGTGTTTGGTTCACCCGTTCTTGCGCCGCATGCAGCACATTGGCGTCCATAAAAATTTCTTTGTTGTCAATAATGTCAAAAATACTTGATAGCGCTTCATCAAAAAAGAACGGTAACCAATGATCCATGCCATTATATTTTCGCCCCTCTTTAATCGCGTTATAAAGAGGATCTTCCGAGCGCACTGCGCCAAATGTCTCGCGATAATTTTGCCGGAAACGAGAAATCGACTCGTCATCAAAGAAAAATTCCGATACAGGCTTTAAAGAAAAGCGTTGAATATTCTCTAATGTCCGCTGTGTATCACTATCGAACGTTTTAATGCTCTCAATCTCATCGCCAAAAAGATCAATACGGATCGGATCGTCACGATCCGACGGGAACAAATCAATAATACCGCCACGTAAAGCATATTCCCCCGCTTCGCGCACGGTTTCAGTTCGTATATATCCATTTTGGATCAGAAAATCTTGAAACTTTTTTTCATCAAGCGCGCCGCCCGTTTTGGCTTCAAAACTTTTATCGCTTAAAACACTTTGTGGGGTGACACGTTGCAACGCCGCATTGACCGTCGTCAAAAAGATACGCGGGAAATATTTATCATCTTTCTGCCAGGAAAGAAGCTCGCTTAAACCCGCAATACGTTTC
>JBCDCD010000080.1:0-6482 GCA_039182445.1 Pseudomonadota bacterium
AGCAATTGGATCGCGCGCGAATTGAGCTAGAGCAAGCCGAACGGGACAGTGATTGGACCAAGGCGAGTGAATTGAAATATAGCCTGATCCCCGAATTGGAAGAGCAGTTGGAGTCTGCGTCAAAAGTCTCTGAGGCTGATCACATGCTCGATGAAGAAGTCACCGATGATGATATTGCTTATGTTGTATCCAAATGGACCGGTATTCCCGTCGATAAAATGATGGAAGGAGAGCGCGATAAGCTCTTACAAATGGAAGATAATCTCAGCAAGCGTGTTGTCGGGCAAGACCAAGCGGTGGTGGCGATTTCCAATGCGGTGCGCCGTGCACGGGCGGGGCTTCAATCCCCCAATCGCCCGATTGGATCGTTTTTATTCCTTGGGCCGACTGGGGTTGGTAAAACGGAGCTGACCAAAGCTTTGGCGGAATTTCTCTTCGACGATGATACCGCGATGGTGCGTATGGATATGTCTGAATATATGGAGAAGCATGCGGTCGCGCGCATGATTGGCGCGCCGCCTGGCTACGTTGGGTATGAAGAAGGGGGCGCGTTGACCGAAGCGGTGCGGCGTCGTCCCTATCAGGTTGTGCTTTTTGATGAAATAGAAAAAGCGCACCCTGATGTCTTTAATGTCTTGTTGCAGGTTTTGGACGATGGCCGTTTGACGGACGGGCAGGGACGCACGGTTGATTTCACCAATACAGTTCTCATCATGACATCAAATTTGGGGGCGCAGCATTTGGTCGAATTAAAAGATGGAGAGGATGTTGAGGTTGCACGTGATCAAGTCATGGAAGCAGTCCGTGCGAATTTCCGTCCGGAATTTTTGAATCGTTTGGATGAAATCTTGCTCTTCTCTCGTCTTGGTCGTGAAGAAATGACGGGGATTGTTGATATTCAACTCAAGGGGCTTCATAAATTGCTCGCCGATCGCCGCATAACCATTGAGGTGGATCAGAAAGCAAAGAAATGGATTGCCGATCAAGGGTATGATCCGGTCTATGGTGCACGGCCGTTGAAGCGGGTGATCCAAACCGAATTGCAGAACAAACTCGCCGAAATGTTGCTCAATGGGCAAATCGAAGAGGGAGCGCATGTTCTTGTGACCGAAAAAGGCGGGGCGCTTGATTTTAAAATTCAGCCTTCCGGGCTAAAAGAAGTCAAAGCTGCGTAAATATGAAAATTATCATGTTCGCCTATAGACGGGAATCCAAACTTCGCGTATTCTTATAGGGTCTTACATTCTTCCTTTACTCAAAGGATTGTTTCTATGAAAAAAATATTTCTTATTTCTGCCTGTGCCATGGTTGTTTCGGCGTGTGCGACTTTTGCCGACGGTCAAGTGCAAGAAGTGACCATTCGGACACCAGGCGCAGAAAATGCCCGCTGTTGGTTAAACAACGGTGATAACCTTTATGATGCCTATAGCGGTCAAACCATTTTGGTGAAGCGTAATAACAGCGATATCGTCGTGAATTGTTTGGCGTCAGGAAATCGTGAGAAAACAGTGCGTGGTAAATGGAGCGCCAATGAATGGATATGGCTAAACGTGGCGAATGGGGTTGTACCGGGTATGACTTATGATATTTTCTCGCAAGCGGCTTATGAGTATCCGAAAGATATTACAGTTGATTTTACAGACGAACCAATAACGGCTTATTCGCTACCGCTTTATAGTAAAGAAGAACTAAAGCATAATAGTGAATATAACACGGGCGAGTATATGGGGCCGACGACGATCGATGCACCCGAAGATAATCGCTTTAGTACCTTGTTGAAAAAAGATATTGATTTAAATCAATCCCCTTTTGAGGCGCAAGCTGCTTCTGCTTCAGAGCCTGCAGTATCACCTGCTGCAAGTGATGAGACAGGCGCGGTTTATACCAAGCCGGTGATTTCTTACGATCCTAAAGAAGAAGAGAAATAAAGACCGCGGGATGCGGCCTTTATTGTTTTTTCTATTTAGATGGTGGGAAAGGTGCTACATTTCCATTTTCTGCGCGTCTGGTTGATAAATCAATTAAGCTTTGTTCTGCCGCAATGCGCGCTTCGACAATGCGCTCTTGCACGGCTTCTTGAAGAGGGGTTTCAATAAGCGACGCAATATTCGTAATCGCTTCGTCAACCACATCAGGGTCTGCACCTTCTAGGAAGTGGCCACATTGTTCTGCGACAACACGTGCAACGTTAACACCAGCAATGGCAACCTCATCAGCTGTTTGAGCGTATTGATCTGTGATTTCTTGAACAATATTTCCAAAAGGATCCTCGCCATTCAGATCGACAGCAACACCAGTACATTGCGTTATGGCGCCTTGAATGATTTCATTCATGCGCGTTGATTGTGCGGAGATATCACTCGCTGCACCAATAAGAGCACCGTCACGAATTTCGATCTCTGCACCTAAATCTTCAACAAGACCGGCAGCGGTTTGATATTCGGAATACTCAGGACTAGCATTCGTTCTTAAAAAACGTTGCAGGCAGTGTAAGTCATCAATGTTTAATTCAGCTACAATGGAAACATCGCTATTCACATTGTCTGTTAGGAATTTAGTCAATGCTCTTGCCGTTGCGGGCCCGAACTCGCCATCAATTTCAACATCTAATGTCGATTGAACACGGCGAATCGCACCATAAGTATCTTCAACAGGGAAATCAGGACCATCATAATTCGCAATGATCGAATTAATTTCAGGTAGTTGTTCAGCTAACACTTCAGCGGTTTGGATTATTGCTGACCGTTCAGCCGCTTGCCGGGCTAGATTTTGTAGTCGCCATTCTATTCCACCTAAAGTTTGTGGGTCATTTTCTCCAGCAATAAATTCGTCAAGCTGTCCAACTTGTTGGGTTAATATTTCCGGTACGGTTGCAAAAAAATCTGCAGGGGATGCAGCCGGGGGGTCTTCGGCGCCGATACCAACAGCGGTTAAAGCGGCGCGTAGGGCTTCAGTTAAACTCATAATACTCTCCGTTCTCAAAAGTTAACAATAAGTTAACGCTACTAAAAACTTTCTGGAAAATACAAATAAGTTGAAATTCTCTAAGTAAAATAGAGGCTTATGTTGTGTTAAACACGCGCGATGTGGGTGATCTCTTTATAGGCTTTTTCGAGATTGGCGAGCGGTTCAATCAAGGTTGTCATGTGCCGGGCGGTGGCATTGAGAATGTTTTTTTCATCCATCATGATGCCGACATGTCCCTTAAAAAAGACAATATCATTGCGTTGTAAGTCGTTTTTTGTGACCTCTTTACCAAAGGCACCTTGCTGTTTTTTACTATCGCGCGGTACATCTGTGTGGCCTTTTGCCATGAGCGCAATTTGCAACAGTCCGGAGCAATCAATGCCGAAGATAGAACGCCCGCCATAGCGGTAGGGGGTATCAAGAAATTTGAGCGCGATATCGGCTAAATCCTCATCAGGTTTATATTGATCTGTTTTTGAAACTGCGTCTTTATAAACCCATTCATTGCTTTCGGTCTGATAAAAATTATTCTTCTTTTCACCGTTTAGCGCAACACGCGATAGAAAGCTCACCGACGTGTCAGGACGGGACTTAAAGTCAGGCTCTGGATAAAGATGCGCACACCGTGTTGTAATCACGGCGTTCGACGCTTTCGCATTTTTTACAAGATCTTCGCGATCGACATATCCTTTATAGCCATCAATAACGGAATAGCCGTAGACATAGGCGCCGTGCTCTTCTTCTACTTGAAAAGTTTCGCCGTAAAGCAGCTGAGAATCATTGTTGCTGATGCGGTCTGCGTCTTGAGGATCGCCGATAATATCACTGGTGGGGCTAATACAAGTGAGCAACATTTATCCATACTTCCTTTTGATGAAATCAAACATCGCCCGCATACCGGTATCAGCGCCGCCTTTTGGGCGGCCCGGTTTACCGTTTTGTTCCCAGGCGTAGCAATCAAAATGAATCCAATCAGTTTTTTGATCGGTGAAAGCATCCAAGAACAAAGCGCCATGAATCGCGCCTGCACGGCCTGTGCCTTCGTTCGACATATCAGCAATGCCGCTGTTCATTTCTTTTTTGTAACCTTGCCATAGAGGGAGAGGCCAGACTGGATCGTCGGCATGAACGCTCTTATCTTTCAAATCATCGATGTAATTATCATTGTTTGAAAAGAATACAGGGATGTCATAACCAAGCGCAACACGCGCTGCACCTGTTAGGGTACAGAAATCAATCAAAAGATCAGATTTTTCTTCGCAAGCATAGGTAAGGGCATCGGCAACGACCAAACGCCCTTCGGCATCGGTGTCGTTAATTTCAACGGTGAGTCCTTTACGCGTTTGCAGCACATCGCCCGGACGATAAGAATTTCCGGCAACAGCATTCTCCGCAATAGGAAGAAGAACACGTAAATTAACAGGTAGATTTTGTGACATGATCATATTGGCGAGCCCCAAAGCATGGGCTGCGCCGCCCATATCTTTTTTCATGTCGCGCATATACATGCCGGGCTTCAAGTTAAGCCCGCCTGTGTCATAGACAATGCCTTTACCGACAATTGTAACGCGTGGGTTCTTGGCTTTTCCCCATTTAAGATCAACAAGCTGCGGTGGACGCGGGCTGGCCATACCAACACAGTGAATCATAGGAAAACCCGTTTCTAATTCTTTACCCTTGATGACTTCGGTTTTTGCTTTGTGTGTTTTCGCAAGTTCTTTTGCGGCGTTTGCGAGTTCATTGGTGCCCAAATCAATCGCAGGCGTGTTAATGAGGTTACGGATTAGAGAAACTGAATCAACGTAAGACCCAACTTCTTCTGCAGCGACGGTAGAAGGAAGAGAAAGCTGCGCTGTGTTGCTTTTATCTTCTTTGTACGTTTCAAATTTGTAATGCGCCAACCCCCAGCCGATACAAAGTTTTACAATATCGTCATGTTCATGTTTTGATTCAATCGTGAAAAAATATTGGCTTAAAAACTCTTGAGAGAAGTTTTTTTGGATGAAATCGGCGGCATTGGCGCCATCCAAATAATGGATCGGATCGCTGATACTGCATAGAATAGCTTCTGTTTCGGCTTTATTATTCTTTATGTCGTAGGCTTGGCTTTCTTTGGCATTATAGCCATTTTGTTCAAGCTGAGTTTGCCAAATCTTTTTCTGTTTCTTGAGCCAAGATTTAAAATCATCTTGGGCAATGAAAAAAACTGGAATTGTTTTTTTACGACTTTTTTTGACGAAAGGATTAGGAAATTGAAAAATTTTATTCATCAGTAATGTGTTTATGCAGCTTTATCTTCGTTATCGTTTGATTTTTCAAGAGTGGGCTCGGTTTTTTCTTTTTTGTCTTTTTCCATCTTTTTCACCATTTGTTCGGCGACAATAAAGTAAAGCCAATTCGGAATGATTTTGAGCGTCTTTAAAATGTAAGTAAACGTCTTGGGGAAATGAATTTCGTAAGATTTTGAGAGGAGGCCATCTGCAATATGGCGCGCCGCTTCGTCTGGTTCAATCGCCATTGGCATGTCGAAATCATTCTTATCGGTCATTGGTGTTTTAACAAAGCCAGGACTAATAAGGCGGATATCCAATTCTTTTTCTTCTGCACGTAAGCTTTCAGCAATATTTTGAATGGCGGCCTTGGTTGCGCTGTAAGGTTGACCTTTTGGGAGGCCACGATAGCCAGCGACACTGCCTGTAAGCGCAATTTGACCTTTGCCTTGATCACGCATAATCGGCAGTAAGTTTTGCAGGAGATATAATGTGCCGTTCAAATTCACATTGGTGGTTTTTGCAATATCATCCGTTTTGACATCGCGGAGAAGGTTCGGTTCATAGATAGCTGCCATCATGATCACACTATCAAATTCACCCAATGCTTTATGCGCCTCTTTTGTCGCTTTCTCAACGGCCTTGGCATCGCTGACATCTAACGGCACGACATGATGATCGCCTTCGATAAGCCGCGCAATTTCTTTTAGTTCATTTTCGCTCCGTGCGGACAGAACTAGGGTGGCACCACGGTGCGCTAATTTGCGGGCGAGGGCCTTGCCGATACCACTGCTCGCGCCGATGAGCCATATTTTTTTACCTTCATAGTTTTTCATTTAAGAGAGCTCCATTACGCGCAGGGCAAAGTAGGGCACGATGGTAAATATAATTGTAAGTACTTTATAGTTTGCAAGGTGACGAATATAAATCAAATCCAGGTCTTTTTTATCAACGTGAAAGAGTTTGCTATGTAACTCGTGTGCTGTTTTTCGAAACATAATGCTAAAAAACGTACTAAAGATGAGTACGCCAATATTAATCAGCGCCATCCATCCAAAAAACGAAATGAGTTGTTCTAGGGGCATAAAGAGTTCCTTTCATATGAGAAATGGAAAATGGCGGACACGGAGGGATTCGAACCCTCGATGAGGCTATAAACCCCATACTCCCTTAGCAGGGGAGCGCCTTCAGCCACTCGGCCACGTATCCGCACTAAGCATGTTTTAGCAAGGGTTCAGACGAAGA
>JBCDCD010000081.1:0-6364 GCA_039182445.1 Pseudomonadota bacterium
AATTGGTTTTCGATACCCCCGCGGGGAAGGCTTGGGGCTAGACATGCCAGAGGCCGGCACATTGCTCGAAATCGGTAAAGGTCGCGTGATCCAAGAAGGCAATGACATCGCGCTTCTATCTTACGGCACGCGCTTGAATGAATGTCAGAAAGCCGCTCTGGTGCTTGAAGAACGCGGGCACAGCGTCACGATCGCCGATGCGCGCTTTGCCAAACCCTTGGATGAAGACTTGGTGCGCACCCTTGCAAAAAACCATCATACATTGATCACGATTGAGGAAGGCTCGATTGGCGGTTTCAGCTCCTATGTGTTGGAATGTCTCAACCGCAACGGCTTGATGGATGGAAACTTAAAAGTCCGCACGATGCACTTGCCCGATAGCTTCCTCGATCAAGACTCCCCCGCCACCCAATATAAAACCGCGCAATTGCTCGCGGAGGATATTTTGGAGAAAGCTTAATCTATCAACGTTCCAATCATTTCGATTAACTTGCTTGTTCCTCTCTCTCCACTGCCTAAATACTCGTGAATAGGAATTTTTCGTTCGCTTCTTTTTCCACCAAATTCTGTTTCGTATATCACAAATAATTCCGTAGGATTGTCAGTATCTCTTGCTAGATGAAACCACCACTCATCACCGTTATCCTTAGAGTGTGTTCCAAACTGTTTTTTCTGTATAGTCATATTAAACCTTTCTTTTATATATAATGCTCGAAGAAGGGCAAAATTAATTGCCCTTCTATATTTTTGATCAGTTTTTCCGTTCGCGATCGCCAAACAAAAAAACATTTAATAATTAATCACTATCTATTAGTGCTTAGTGTCGTTATCACTGTCGTTGCTGTCAGATTTCTCGTCTTGCGGCTTCTCGTCATCGACGTGGAAGCAAAAGGCTTTTTTCCCGTACCATTTGGCATAAATACGTTTGCCTTTCACAGTGATATAAGGGCGACAAATTAACATTTATCCCTCCGTATATACCTATAGCCTGTGTTGGAGTTTGCCTTTTTTTTCAATTCTATATAAAATATAGATTACAGTAGAAAAATGAGGCTGATTTCTAGCCGACTAAACGCTAGATTTCACCCATACAATAGACGGATCATTTTCATCGAATGATCCGTCTAGCTTTATTAAACCTTCTCTTTGATAAACTTTTAGTTGATACGACGCTGCTTCAGAAGAAACACCGAAGGTTTCTGCAACATCGCTAACACGCATACCGCTCTCTAACAAATCGTGCGGTACAATAAGTTCAGCAGCAAATGCTTTAGCTTGCCATTCCGCACTCCTGAAAGCAGGAATAGGCCCATCAAAACTACGTGCGAATTCTACATTTTCAGGGGCGTGCAAACATGTGTGTCCTACCTCATGGATAATAGTCATCCTATCACGCCCACATCCTTCGCAAGCCCGCTCATAAACATCTTCACGAATGATTATAGCTCTATCTTTGTGCGAGGTAAGACCGTGGTTTTCGCCCATGAAGCGCATGTCCTCTACCAAAAATTCAAAATCTGATAAGGGTAAAAATTTGCACTCAGTCCAATGTGCCACACAATAATTTGGCACGTTCTGAATACCTGTAATATAACGTAAATTTTTTGTAACACGCCGAATTTGTTCACGACGGAGTGGTCTTACTAAAGTTATCAAATTACTCATCTTCCTCCTCACTATCCTCTAATATTCTTCTTAATATGTTTTTTTTATCATCCTCTAAATTTTCAAAATTACGAGCAAACATCAGCGCGAGATCAGCATCGTAATTGGACAATTCTTCCCTGTTTATTTTTATAATTTTAGGTTTGTGAGATATTTTTGACGCTTCGATAAGTTCATGTTGTTTTTCCTCCGTTAAATTTAGTTCATTTATGATTTGAGAGATTATTTCAGAGGGAATGGGACGCTTTCCCATCTCAATATGAGATAAATAAGAAGAGCTGATGTCTAAAAGCTTAGCCATATCTCTTAGTGTCCACTCCCTTTCAATTCTCTCCTTTCTCAAGAATTTTCCAAGTGGTGTAGTCATTTTTTAGCCTCCATATGAATTATTTATACAAAAAATTGTAACCAAAGTCAACTAAAAACTGTGGCGGTCAAAAAAGTTGCTTTTTTAGGAATTATATCCTATTATGTTGAATGACTTCTGATCCACCCACCCCCGATATCACCGACCTTCCCTATGACATCACCGCGGCGACGCTTGCCGACATCACCCATGCAATGCGCGATGCCTCTTTCGATAAGGTCGGCATGCTCACCGCCCTGAATGATCGGCTTTATCATCTGTTGCATGCCGAAGGCGACGGCACACGAATGTTATCTAGACAAGCTGAAGTTTTGGATTCCCTCTTTAACCTCCTGGTGCAATGTTCGATTAATGAGGCCGAGTCTTCTTTTACGGAACCTGACGGTTCCTGTATGCCTCCGTCTCGTAAACTCGACTCGGCCGCAAAGAAAGAGCATCGAGAAAGTGGCAACACGCCAAAAATTCACCTCGAGACTCTACGTTATGCCTTACGCACGCAACGCCAGACAACCGACGCCATCAAAACCAGTCATGTGATTGAGTATATGCGTGATTTACGAAAAACATTTCGGGGTACCCCCTCTTCTTTTGAAAACGCAAACGCGTTTTCCCCTCAGGCGCGTAAACGCGCTACGGGCTCATTGAACAACCACTCGCAAGATGGCAAAGAAAAGCCCGCACCGGATTTCCCCGCGGAAAATCCCAAAGAGGCGAACCCTAACTTCCCTTCTTCTTCTGATTGCATTATGTCAAATAATTATGAGAAAGAGACCCCCACCCCTGTTATTCTGCCAAACGAACTGAAGGACACTGATAATGAGTGATAAAACAACATCTTATAAAGTCACGCGCGGTTGGCCACCTGTAAGGCGGGCTGCTCAAGCCGCCCGATGCCGGGCGCAACAACCTTGGAAGCATTCAACGGGTCCAAAAACCGCCATCGGTAAAGCGCGATCCGCCCAAAATACGGTTCAGCATGGTCTGCGATCCGCCCGATGGCGCTTAGAGCTCACGCGGTTACGAGATTCCCTTCGCGCGCATCGGCAATATTGCCGTTCTTTGCGCAGGCTTGTTTTCTGTGACTCCTTGCCTCCCTCGCCCTCGACTTTCGCGGAAAATCGTGGTTTTATGCGGGTTTAGGGGATAGAAACACGTATGAGCATCGAAAAACCCACCATTGTTTTGTTTGATATGGACGGCACCACCGTGCGTCACGTCAATCCGCTGTTGCTCAGCACGCTCGAATTTCTCGATAATCTTATCTATAAGACCGGCGCGCTGATTTCTCGGCGCAAGGAGATTAAGGATTATTCCCACGCCCCCGCCGCGCCGCGTGGGTTGTTGGTGCATAAAATGCTGCACAAAATCCGCCGCAAGCCTGTCGATGCGATCGTGCAGCCCTGCCCCGGTATTTATCTGCTGCTCAATCTGTTTCATGCCAACAACATCCCCATTGGGGTGGTGAGCAATTCGCTCGGTAAGGGCTATGGGCATGATGTGCTCAAGACTTTTTCGCTGTCGCAATATTATCAGGCGGAAATTTTTCGTGAGGATATTCAAAAATCAAAACCGCATCCGGATCCAATCTTGCGCGCGCTGCGCGATATTAAAGAAGAACCGGATGAAGACGATGTTATCTGGTATTTCGGCGATCGGCATAAGGATGTTGTGGCCTCGCTGGAGGCCGACAAGTTGGTGAAAGGAAAAATTGTGCCCTTCGCCTATGGGATTAATTCCGCGATTGCCATTTTGAAATATAATGTTGGCAATGAGCATATCATCATGAGCTATCCTGATTTTTATCAGCAGATTGTTGAGATGTTCGATAATCCGGTGCAGCAATCGACTCCGATGGGAAAAGCCAGTGCGGAGATCAAATCGCTCGTCGTTGATAAGGTCGAAGAGGCGGCGGAATAGCGGGCTTTTTAAGGCCGCGCGGCGGCTGCCACAGGCTCATACACCGCGATCGGGCTTTCCTCAAAAATACGCATTTCGTCGGTCAGCTGTTCCGCATTTTCTGAAATTTTTGATAGCGGCGTGTTCTCCCCCAACGAGGATTTCAGGAACATCGGTAACGACACTTCTTGGCCAAGCAATTGTAGGAATCGTTCAAGCCCAGTTTTCTCCCGCGGGAAATTCACAACGCCGACGCCATGGCGATCTTTCGCACCTATCATTTTCGCCGCCATATCAAGCGAGAAATTTAATCCGCCAATTTCATCAACAAGTCCCAATTCCTTCGCGCGCTCACCCGTGTAAACACGACCTTTGGCAATCTCACGCACTTCGTTGACTCTCATGCTACGGCCTTTTGCGACACGTTCCAAAAACGCTTCATAGGTTTCATCAATCACCGCATTCATCCGCGCGAGCGCATCGGCATCGAACGGTTCATTCATCGACCATAGATCGGCATTGTTCCCAACTTGCGGGCCTTGCCAATTCACGCCAAGCTTCTCCCAAAGGCCGGACAGCTCAAACTTGCCCATGACCACGCCAATCGATCCGGTTAACGTGCCGCTCGTCGCGTAGACACGATTGCCTTCCGCGGCAATCCAATAACCGCCGGACGCCGCCGATGGGCCCATCGACACCACAACCGGCTTTTCCTTATCCTTTGCGCGCTCCAAGGCACGGCGAATGGTTTCCGACGCGCTTGGTGATCCCCCTGGCGAGTCAATGCGCACAACAATAGCTTTTACGCTCTCATCATCAATCGCTTCATGGATCGCGGCGTTAATCTCTGACGCACCCGCGCTGCGGCCTGTTTCATCACTACCGACAATCGAGCCAATCACTTTCACCAGCGCGATATTGCTCGCATAGGTTTTATTCTCATGCGTTTTCGCGGCGTAACTGCCAAGGTCGACAAACTCGATTGTCTCATCCTCTTCATTGCCCGTCGCGTCTTTTTGAATTTCGGCACGGATACGATCGGCATATTCCAATCGGTCAATCAAACCACCCGCCAGCGCTTCTTCGCCCGTGAGCAAGCCTTTATTGATCAACGAATTAAGTTCAGAGACAGGCATCTCGCGGTTCGCGGTAATCGTTGCGGTCATTTCTTTCGACCAGTTATTCAAGAGTTCAACGAGCATTTCTTTGTTCTGCTCAGACATGGTTGAGTTGGTAAAATTTTCCATCGCGCTTTTAAATTCTTCACGTTTGACGAACTGCGCGCTCACGCCGGCTTTCTCCAGCGCGTTCTTGGCGAACGGCATTTCAAAATTCAGTCCCGCGATTGAGACCATGCCGACTGGTTGCATCCACACTTCGTCAAAAGCACTGGCGAGCATATAATGCACCAAACCGCCTGCGCCATCAGCATAAGACGGTGCATAAATTTTGGTGAACTTGCCGCTTTCTTTGAAATCATTAATTGCATCGATCAGTTCTTCAGCGTGCGAGATATTGACGCTGCCGCCCTTCATACTAAACACTACGCCGCGCACGCGATCATCGGTTTTCGCACGGTGAAGTGTCTTGGTAATGGTTTGCAATGTGGGCTGCATAAACGGAAACGGATCATACAGGCTCGGGCGTGTTTGCGTCTCCGATATATTCTGCTCAATCGGTAGCACCAACACCATATCATTTGGTAAGGTGTTGCCACCTCCTTGCGTGTTCGCGACCATCACCGCACAAGTCGACATCAACGCCGACAGCAAAATCATCGCCCCCAAAACCGTGCAGGTCTTTTTAATAGCGGACCAAATGATATTGGGAATGTTCCAGCGCTTCGGCGTTTCGGTTTCGGTGGTGTTTTTCGGACGGTAGAAATAAGAACGGATATTGGACATGGAATAAAAATTGACCTTTTAAAACAATATATTGAACCAGATCATAACACAGTTGCGCCGTGAAAATATCCCTCTACGGCCAATTATTTAATTGACATAATTTTATTGAGCCGCTATATCCTTCCTATGACAATTTCTATGGAAGAAGCGGCAAAGCGGATGATTGTATGTGGTAAGCATGCCGTCAAAGAGCATGTAGCAACCGATACAATCGGTCTAATTGTTAATTGTGTCGGTATTGCAAACTCAACAGAATTAAATAGCGCTTTAGAAAAGTATGATTTCGTTCCATTTGTCGCCAGAAATCCAAATCCTGAAGAAAGAGAAAATCATTTTGAACATGCTATAGCTTTCTTGGAAAGAGAGCACAAAAAAAATTACTCATTCATTGTGATTTAGGTGTAGAGCGATCCCCTTTTCTGGCATTGAAAGTCTTACATCATTTTTCTGATGAAAATCCTAACTGGACCAATCTACTTGCAACATTAAATGGCATGAGCCCCAACTTTTCTTCTTGGGTATTACGTCGAGC
>JBCDCD010000082.1:0-6299 GCA_039182445.1 Pseudomonadota bacterium
GAAACTTTGAAGGTCGTATTTCACCCCATGTAAAAGCGAATTATTTGGCATCGCCGCCGTTGGTAGTGGCGTATGCCATTGCGGGTTCTATGAAGATTGATCTATATACCGATCCTATTGGTCAAGATAGTGACGGCAATGATGTCTTTTTAAAAGATATTTGGCCGTCTAATCAGGAAATTCGTCAAACAGTTGAAGAATGTCTTACATCGCAGATGTTTAAAGAGCGTTACGCGGATGTATTTAAAGGCACAAAAGAATGGCAAGAAATTGCAGGTGATGAATCTGGGCAAACCTATGATTGGCAAATGTCTTCTACCTATGTGAAACATCCGACTTTCTTTGAAGGGATGACAATGGATGTTGCGAATACAGAAGATGTAAAAGGCGCGCGTGCTCTTGCTCTCTTAGGAGACAGTGTGACAACAGATCATATTTCCCCAGCCGGAGCGATTGCGACGAAAAGCCCTGCGGGGGAGTATCTCAAGAGCCATCAGATCCAAGTGAAAGATTTTAACTCTTACGGATCCCGTCGTGGTAATCATGAAGTGATGATGCGCGGTACATTTGCAAATGTTCGGATTCGTAATTTAATGCTCGATAATGTTGAAGGGGGATATACAAAACATGTTCCTTCTGATGAACAAATGAGTATTTACGATGACGCGATGAAATATCAAGAAGAAGGAACGCCGCTTGTTGTTATTGCTGGAAAGGAATATGGAACAGGATCTTCTCGTGACTGGGCAGCGAAAGGCACACGCCTTTTGGGGGTCAAAGCGGTGATTGCTGAGAGTTTTGAACGTATTCACCGCTCCAATCTCGTTGGTATGGGCGTTTTACCACTCGTCTTTAAAGACGGTGTCACCCGTGAAAGCCTCAACCTTGATGGATCAGAGACATTTGATCTTAGTGACATAGCGGGCGATATTAAGCCTGGCCAAGATGTCACATTGACCATTCACCGCGCAGATGGAAAGAGTGAAGACGTCGCGTTGAAGTCACGCATCGATACGCTTGATGAAGTTGATTACTACAAGCATGGCGGGATTCTACACTATGTTTTGAGAGATTTAGCCGCTTAAACGATCCAGTCGCGTGAGTCCAATTCGCCACTATCAATGCGCTTTTTAATTTCTGGCATCAATATTTTGGTTGCAACCTCTTTAGCTTTTTCAACCATGTTGTTAAAGTTTGGTCTATCAGGTCGATAATTCACATCGAATTTTTCTTCGTACTTTCCAATGGCTCTATTCAAGTTACCCATACGCGTTTTGCTTCGGTCAAATTTTTTATCTTCTTCTGAAAACCGTTCAATCATTTTAAATTCTTTTTTTCGATGTAGAAGTCCGACTGTAAAAGCCAGTTGTATCGCTTCTAAGAAAGAAGCAGCAACGGTTAGCGAGGTATAAGCGTTAATCTTTTGTTCGCTTGCATGATTTGGTTTTGCTGAATAATTAAACGTTGTTGTACCTGTAGCAGCCCGAACAATAATACCGGACTTGGCAACTTCAGGCGTCGTGTGAATCACAAGTGCGATGTTTGAATCATGCTTAATCGAAACAGTTTTGCCTGCTTGCGCAAAAATATCTTCGGCCAGCTTAATCGATTGGCCATAGTTGTTCATATTATTGGCATCGCATTGCTCAATAATATCGAGGAAAGGGTGATGTTCACCACTTTGATAAATGATGCGGCCTCTAAAATAAATGGCGCACCAGATATCTTCGTTCCAATTCTTTTCATATCCTTTAATCACATCATTCCACATAATCTTCCAGGGGACGGGATGCGCTCTATGAACAAGTGTGCCGCGCTCAGTAAATTCTTTGACAATTGAGGCGGCCATTCGGACACAGCTATGCATATTTTGTGTTCGAACTACAAACTCCTCATTGTCGATACCATCTGGACTAGTGAGCGGAATCACAATCCGATTGCTCATCGCAATAATCGGCTTGTCATCGTCTTGTTCGGGGACGAGAGTGAATTTCTCGCGTAGAAGTGAGGCTTTAAATTCCTTCATGTCTTAATTTTATCACAGGCGAAGAATCTCGCCTATATTAAAAAATTATCAATATTGCTACTCAGGAAGCGGGATATGTTCTTTATCATCGCCGGGAACGACTGGAAATTTGCCGTTTTTCCAATCTTCTTTGGCTTGCTCAATCCGTTCTTTAGATGACGAAACAAAATTCCACCATATGTGACGTTCGCCATCCATTGCCGCACCACCAATGACAACTAGGCGTGTGTCCTCTAAAGCTTCTATGAGCATATTTTGTTTTGGGTGTAGAACGAGCATTTGACCAGGTTTATAGGCTGTGTCGCCCACTTTAAAATGGCCCTGTAATCCAAAAATCGCTTTCTCTTCTGCTAGGGAAGAAGCGAGCGGTAATTTTGTTCCTTTATTCATCTGTATATCAAGATAAAGAGTCTCGTGATGAAAACGAACAGGACTTTTTTGAGATTCAAAGTCACCCATAATAACGCGTGCTTTAATACCATTGTCTTCAATGATGGGCAGTTTCTCTTTTTCTATGTGATCAAAAGCAGGTGCTATTTCCTCTTTATCTTTCGGCAAAGCAAGCCAGCTTTGTATACCAAAAAGATTGGACTGCATTTCTCTCTGACTTTCCCCGCTGCGCTCCGAATGAACAATGCCTTGGCCGGCGGTCATTAGATTCACGGCACCAGGCGTGATTGTCTGAAAGGTATCAAGGGAATCGCGGTGATCAATCTCTCCATCAAACAAATAAGTCAGCGTTGCCAAGTTAATATGCGGGTGAGGGCGCATATCAAGCCCTTTACCTGTAATGAATTCCCCTGGGCCCATTTGGTCAAAGAAGATAAAAGGGCCAACCAATCTTCTTTTGGCTGAAGGAAGGGCTCTTTGCACTTCAAAACCCCCAATATCGCTTGTTCTGGGGAGTAAAACCGTCTCTACCGGGTCATCAGAGTAAATTTCTTCTTCACTCGGTTCAGGGCAATTAAAATAACTCATGATGAGGCCTCTTTTATTTCTGCTAGGGGTTCGTACCAATCACGGATCATTCCGGCATCTTCACGGCTCGGATGGTTAAATGGTTTTTTGAGTGCTGCATTAAAATATTCGCGTACCAATTCCTGAAAATGCTTTTCGATATCCAAGTCATAAAATTCACACCATTTTTCAAACCAAACCGTACCAGCACGAACATGAGTGACTTCATCATCATGAATGATCTGTAGCATTAAGGCTGTTTTATCATCCCCTTGTGATTGCATAAGCGTAATCATATCCGGGGTAACATCCAAACCGCGCGCCTCCAAAACCATGGGAACAATCGCAAGACGCGCCGCAAAATCATGCGCCGTTTTTTCGGCTGACTCCCATAAACCATCATGCGCCGGTAGATCACCATATTGTGCGTCAAAATCGGACAGACGATCAGACAGCATTAAAAAATGTTTGGCTTCATCATCGGCGACTTTCAGCCAGTCATTGTAAAATTCAATCGGTAAAGAAAAACCGTCTTTGGCTTCATAATAATGCGAAAATCGCGCAATGATATCCCACGATAAATCAATCGCATTCAATTCAATATGAGAGAGCGCATGCAATAATGTGACTTTATTCCGATCGCTGTTACCCTTTTTGCGCTTGGGCATATCACGCGGCATAAGCAGTTCAGGCTTATCCGGGCGAGCGGGGCGCTCTGGCATCGTATCGACTGAGCCAAGATCTGATAGGCTTCCATCTCGCCATAAAGTCCCATATTCTCTGGTTTTTTCGGCTTTTTCCCAAGGGTTCGCCGTGGATAAAATATCCAATGCACATGCACATAAAGAATTCATCTTTAACTCCATGCTTTCTTTTTATAAGCTGACGCATAAACTTTCAAGCAAGGAATAAATATGAAAAAAATTCTTGTTGTTGGCTTCCTGATATTGGCCGCGATCTTACTGATTGGTTTGATCGTCAATATGGTTCCGTCGGATGAGGATATCTATATTGTCACCATGAAAAACAATGAAGGCGAGGAAATGGGAACGGTAACACTCACTGAAACCAAACCCGGCGTCTTGCTTGATATTAATCTCATCGGCTTAAACCCTCATGGGGAGCATGCGTTCCATATCAATGAAAAAGCAGATTGTTCGCCAATAACGACTTTTCAAAATGCAGGCGATATTTATAATCCTTTTGACAATGCCCATGGGTTGAAACATCCAGAAGGGCATAAAGCCGGGGATATGCCCAATTTAAAACCCGATGACATCGGTGTCCTGAAAGCGAAAGTTTTAAATTTCAACGTCACGTTGGATCCAAAAAGTGATTCAGGTCGCGCGCCTTTATTCGATCAAGACGGATCATCAATTATTATTCATGAAGGGCCAGATGACCATATCAGCCAACCGAGTGGTAACGCTGGTGCCCGTATTATGTGCGGCGAAATTAAATTGCTTACGGCTTCAGAATAACGCGGCCATTCACGGTCATCGTAATCGTATCTTCACCCGCTTCGGCAACAGGCGCAGCCATGGCGTCTGCTTCCATTGCCATGGCCATACCGCGTGCGGCATACATCGGACGTGGATAAGGAACGGCGCTTTGCGTATTTAATTCTTTAATTTCTGCCGATGATTTACCCATCGCTTTGGCGACACGGTCGGCGCGCGTTTGCATTTGCTTGACGGCGTCTTCCAATAAACTATCTTGAACCGATACTGCTGTTTTTGGGTCGAGCATATAATTCAAGCCATTCATTTTAAGGCCCATATCCTGCAATTTCCCGGCAAGTGTTAACACAGCTTCAGAGTCTTTTGATTTTAACGTCAGTGTTTGTCGTGCATACCATTTACGTTCTTTGGTGCGTGGTTCGGTGCGCTCATAAACGTTATAGGCACCTGTATTGATTTTTACTTCATCAACTTTCTTTGCTTCTTTCACGGCTTTGGCCATCGATTCATTGACCTCATTTTGAATATCACGCGCTTTCGCACCTTCGGCAGAATATTGTAAATTGGCGACCAATAAATCCTGTTCGACTTCACGGCGTTCTGTCGCGCTAATGTTCAAAATCACTTGCCCATCCGGCAAGGTTAAAATTGGATCCTGCATTTGTGCCGCAGCAGGGAAGGGGATCAACAATAAAGAAGCGAGAAGTAATAAGCGCATGAGGTGTCCTTTCATTAAACTGGTTCAACTCTAATCATTTCGATCATCAAAAACAATATATGTATTACATCTGCCTTATTGGGAAGGATTGGGGCATTCCCAAGGTCATGTCAGGGCATCTCAAAAATGTCTGAATTCGTCCTTTTTTCAGGAATAGCGTTGATCCATCGTTCATCATGAAAGGAGAAAAAACCATGATACGTAAATTTATACTCTTAACAACACTGGTGGTGCTGCCTGTCATAGGCGGCAGTCAAGAGGCACATGCTGACGAGTATTGCCGTGAATATACCAAAACCGTCAGTATTGGCGGTCAAAGGGAACGGGCCTATGGCACCGCTTGCTATCGTCCGGATGGCTCGTGGGAGATTGTCAAAACCCAAGGGTCAGATTATGGGCGTACGGTGATCCGTAATGTGATCTATGATGATATTGGGCACAATAAAATTTATAAACCCGCAAAAGTTGTTGTGAAGAAGAAACACTACATGCCGACTTATAAGGTTTATCACACGCGTTCTTATCATAAGCCGTATTTTGTGAAGCACGCTTATCATCATCACAAGCATAAAAAACACCCCCATAAATATTACAAGTATCGCTAATAAAGAAAGGAGAGAGCCACCGCTTATCTTTAAGCGGTGGTTTAGTTAGAGATCCTAAATCTTCTTCGTAGAGCCAGAAAAAAGAAGAAAAGCATAGTGATAAGAAAAATTCTATGTAATGCATTTAGGTAAACTAAGGTAATATTTGTTGGAGAAAATTTATTGCTACCAACTACCACTCCTAATGGGTTAAAGACTGGCTCAACGCTGTACCATGATGCTCTGTTGAAGCATCTATTGTTCTTAATGCACTGATCATTTATTTTTTCTACCCAAGTGTTATTTTCGTTAGATTTTAACTCTAAATTATTTGGTGGTAGAAAAAGGAAAATAGAGACAAGACTCGCTATAAAAATATACCAGAGAGGCCGGCTAATGGAGTTGCCGTAATCAGTAAATACACCGTACAACCAACTCATAATCGCTGGAAATGGTTTTAGATATTGTCTTTCCATTTTCATGTGCGCTCTATTAAATATTAAGGCCGCTTCTACATTTTGGCTTTTATCTAGATGAAAACGCATATTTGCAAA
>JBCDCD010000083.1:0-6297 GCA_039182445.1 Pseudomonadota bacterium
GTGGGAATTGGACAAAAGAGAAAGGGAAAGAGCTTGCCGATAAAAAAGGAAAGGCACAGGAAGAAGTAAAAATAGAAGAAGATCGTTTAAAAGCGATTAAAAACGAAGTGGAGAATGCAACAATAAAATGGCGCGCGGCGGAAATGCGTGCGAAAAGGTGGCAAGATGAATTAGAAAAAATTTATAAACCCTCTTCCAACAAATAAAAAAGCCGGGAACATCCCGGCTTTTTTATTCAATAATTTTTTTCTTAAACGTCGCTTGAACCACAACCTGCTTCGTTATCAAGAAGATCAACGGCATCACCACTGTAATTGAGGCTTACCGGGGCTCCAGAATCAGCTGTTGATGTCGCATCAGCCCAACAAGTTACCTCTGCAGCTCCTGCTGCTGGGTTAATCTCATTCAAGCTTTCAGGATCATTCTCACCTGCTGCTGGCGCAATGTTATTAAGCGCAGCTGGTGCACCTGGGACATTTGGCATACCCAAGAGAGTAACATTCAATCCAGTAATACCATCCAGGCCTGTTCTAAAGCGATTGAAAATGTTTTCCTGGGCAATATTTGCCAATGGCGGGAACCAGAATAAGCCCAATGTGGCATCAGCACTATTCGCGGTTACAGCCATTCTGCAGTAGTCGGTGATGAAGGAATGAATGGCTCTGTTGAAATGCAGTATAACTTTGACACCAAATATGATTTTCAGCTGTTTGGCTTCTTTGAGTCTGGTACCGTTTGGAATCGTGATCCAACCGCTGCCAACCCAGCGAGAGAATCGCTGACATCAACAGGTTTAGGCATGCGTTTTGGCCTTCCGTTTGAAGTTAACGGTGAGGTGGTTGCTGCCAAACCGCTTAACCGCCGCGTTGAAACCGAAGGTGATGATGATCCACGCGTCTTTTTCAGCCTGAACAAAAGCTTCTAATAAAAGCTTCCATAAAGTTTCAAAAAGCCAGACTGAAAAATGTCTGGCTTTTTTTATTGCATGTCATTTTAACGCTTCACAAACACCTCACTATGACGCATAAAATAGGATCACTTGTTTTGAATAGGATATAATAATGTCATTGCTCATTGGCATCGTCAAAGAGACAGATAAATATGAAAAACGTGTGGCCGCAACGCCAGACACGGTCAAAAAGCTTGTCTCGATGGATATCAAAGTCGTTATTGAAGCCGGTGCAGGAGAAGCTGCCGCCTACCCTGATGCTTCATATCAAGAGGCTGGCGCTACTGTTGAAAAAAAGCGCAACGACATCACGTCCAATGCTGACATTATTTTGCATGTTCAAGAAGGCCGCTCTATCAAAGGGTTAAAAAAAGATGCCATTTTGATTGGCTTACTCGATCCTCACTTCAATCCCGATACTATTAAGAAACTGGCAAAAGATAATGTGACCGCTTTCTCAATGGAACTTGTACCGCGTATTACACGCGCACAAAGTATGGATGTTCTTTCCTCTCAATCGAACCTTGCCGGTTATAAAGCTGTCCTAGACGCAACAGAATATTTTCAACGCGCCTTTCCCATGATGATGACGGCTGCCGGTACGGTGCCACCAGCAAAAGTTTTTGTTATGGGCGCCGGTGTTGCAGGACTCCAAGCAATCGCAACCGCCAAACGTCTCGGCGCAATTGTCTCCGGTACGGATGTTCGTCCTGCGGCCAAAGAACAGGTTCAATCCTTGGGCGGCAGCTTCGTTGCTGTTGAAGATGACGAATTTAAAGAAGCAGAAACAGCAGGCGGCTATGCAAAAGAAATGTCGGATGCGTATAAAAAGAAACAAGCTGAACTCGTCGCAGAGCATATTGCCAAGCAAGATATTGTGATCACAACAGCGCTTATCCCCGGCCGCACCGCACCTGTCTTAATCTCAAAAGACATGGTTCATTCGATGAAACCTGGCGCTGTCATTGTTGATATGGCGGTCGAAACAGGCGGCAATTGTGAGCTATCGGAAGCAGGTAAAATAAACGTTGAGAATGACGTCAGCATTATTGGACATATCAACACGCCATCGCGCTTGGCGACAGATTCGTCAGCGCTTTACGCAAAAAACATTTTAAATTTGTTAAGCCTAATTACAAAAGAAGGACAACTCGAAATTGACTGGGACGATGAAATTATTCAAGGCATCGCCCTCACAAAAGATGGTGAAGTAATTCACCCTAACTTTAAATAAGAGCCAATAAATGAGAACAGATCACCATACTGAATTTCAGACTGCACATGTCATCAATCCTGAAGATATGATGGAGCCAATCACAGAGCTTGCCATCGCCTCGTCTCACTATAACTCGTTTTTTCTATACGGCTTAACCGTATTCGTTTTGGCCTGTTTCGTCGGGTACTATGTTGTCTGGCGCGTCACACCAGCCCTACACTCTCCCTTAATGGGTCTGACCAATGCGATTTCTTCCGTGATCATTGTCGGCGCAATTATTGCTGCCGGCCCAGCGGAAATTAATTTTTCATCGATCATGGGTTTTCTGGCTGTTGTATTGGCCTCGATCAATATTTTTGGCGGCTTTATCGTGACACGACGTATGCTCGAAATGTTTAAGAAGAAGGAAGGCTAACCCATGGAAACTATCGCCGTTCTTTCATATCTAGCTTCATCAATTCTCTTTATTCTTGCTCTGCGTGGCCTTTCCCATCCGGAAACGGCACGCCAAGGCGCCATGTTCGGTATGGTAGGTATGGCCCTTGCGATCGGAACAACCCTCGCAATCGCTGTTGAAACACCTTGGTTAATTATCACGGGTATTTTTATTGGTGGTGGGATTGGGACTGTTATTGCCAAGAAAATAAGCATGACAGCCCTACCGCAACTCGTCGCTGCATTCCACTCATTGGTTGGCTTGGCCGCTGTTTTTGTGGCGGCCGCTGCTTTTTTCAATCCTGAGGCCTATGGAATTGGCGAACAAGGCCATATTCTTATCAGCAGCTTGATCGAAATGTCTCTCGGCGCAGCCATTGGTGCGATCACATTCTCAGGCTCCATTATTGCGTGGGGTAAATTACAAGGCGTGATCACAGGCAAACCAGTTCTCTTACCGCTGCGTCATATTATTAATCTATTCTTGGCCGCTATTTTGATTGGCCTAATCACGATGCTCTGTATCACCCAAGACGAACTCTATTTTTGGGCCGTGATTGGTATCGCCTTTTTATTCGGTATCTTGATTATCATCCCTATTGGCGGTGCAGACATGCCGGTTATTGTTTCCATGCTCAATTCCTATTCCGGATGGGCCGCCGTTGGGATTGGTTTTACCTTACAAAATAACTTGCTGATTGTGACAGGCGCCTTGGTTGGTGCGAGTGGTGCGATCCTGTCTTACGTCATGTGTAAGGGTATGAACCGCTCCTTCCTCTCGGTTATTCTTGGTGGCTTCGGTGGTGATGCTGCGGCGGCTGGCGGCAATCAAGATGATGATCGCCAAGCCAAGATCGGTGCCCCGGAAGATGCCGGCTTCATCATGAAAAACGCAACAAAAGTCATTATCGTGCCGGGGTACGGTATGGCCGTCGCCCAAGCGCAGCACGTCCTTGGCGAAATGGCCAACGCTTTAAAAGAAGAAGGCGTTGAGATTAAATATGCGATCCATCCTGTTGCGGGTCGTATGCCGGGACATATGAATGTGCTTTTGGCCGAAGCAAACGTTCCTTATGACGAAGTGTTTGAGCTCGAAGATATCAACCGCGACTTCTCACAAGCGGATGTTGTGTTTGTTATTGGCGCGAATGACATTACCAATCCTTCTGCGAAGACCGACCCAACCTCCCCTATTTTTGGGATGCCTGTTTTGGATGTTGAAAAAGCGAAAACAGTTTTCTTTGTGAAACGCTCTCTTGGTTCCGGCTATGCGGGAATCGACAATCCGCTCTTTTACAATGAAAATACGTATATGTTGCTTGGCGATGCCAAAAAAGTGACGGAAGTCGTGCTTAAGGCGATGGAGTAGTCTTTTCATTGAGCAAGCGCTCAATTTCACTTCTCATTTTCTTCGAGGTTGGCTTCACACGTGAACCAAAACTAGCCGCTAATTGCCCATTACGATCAATAATAAACTTGTGAAAGTTCCAGTTAGGTTTTGAAGACTTAACTTCACCTTTATGATCGCCTGTCACCCATTCAAAAAACGGATGAATATTTGATCCTTTGACATTTACTTTTGACGTTAAAGGAAATGTAACGCCATATTCATCAGAGACAAATTTTGCAATCGTTTGTTCAGAATCTGGCTCCTGCCGCGCAAACTGATTACATGGCATCCCGATAACAACCAAGCCTTGCTCTTTATACTCCTCATATATTTGCTGAAGGTCTGTATATTGGCCTGTAAAACCACATTGAGAAGCCGTATTCACCGCTACAATAACCTGCCCTCTACAATCTGATAAAGGCATTGGCGCTCCATCAATCGAGGTAAAATTAAACTGATAAGCATTCTTCTCACTCGATATAGTTTCGGCTTGCGCATTGCTGAAACTCACGACAGATATTAGAGCCAGTAATAATAAATTATGCATGAACGAGACTTTCTTTCTTAGAGTACCGCCATAAATACACAGCAGCGCTTAATTTAATCAAACAAGGGACGAGAGCATAAAGCGTTACGAGTCCCTGCAGCGATTCTGGTGAATTTTCGATACCGGCCACAAATCCCATCTGATCCAGTAGTAAAAAGGTCATACCACTCGCAATCGCAAGGGCAACCTTCGGAATAAAAGCAAGGAGCGCATAATATTGCGTCGCCTCTGCCTCAGTTTTTTGTTTTGTGACGCGATCCGCCAAAATAGATGGTGGCAACGCCAAATCGGCACCCAAAGCCATCCCGGATAAGACACAAATAAAGCCATAAGCAATCACATCACCCGGCTGAAGGAAAAAAGCCCAGATAAACGTCGCAATCGCAACAAACATGGATATCAGCCACGCATTCTCTTTGCCGATTCTTTTGGCGAGTTTTACCCAAACGACAATAAGCGCAGCACCAGAGAGAAAGTAAAGTAAAAGAAATAACCCGGCGAGGTTTTCGGCTTGTAAATAATCACGAATGTAAAAAAGAACCATTACACCTGGCATTGCCGCCGCAACATGTGTAAGAAAACAAACACCAAAAAAATTGCGATCCGGACCGATTAGGATAGGTAAAAAAGAAAAGCCTCTTTTGGTCTGTGATTTTTTTATTTTATGGTTAGATCCAATCGCTTTAGAGAATTTTGCAAAAAGCAAAAAACCTATAATCATCACGATAGCAAAAACCAAAAACAGAATTTGAAAAGACTCATCAGCAGGACGCGTTGTTTGTAAAGCAGCTGGAAGAACGGATGCTACCAGTAATCCAATCAGAGCAAAAGCCTCTCGCCACGCAGCAATGCGGGTTCGCTGCTGTGGTTCATCGTGCCAAAACCCGCCAATCATATTTAAATTAATCGCAATGATACTAAAGCCTGTCGTTGCCAAGATCATTGACGCTGCAAACCAAATAGCCGTTGAGATAGCAAATTGCGGCCCATAAAAAACGGCCGCCATCCCCGCCATAAGCATGGCACCACCCGCAAAAACAATATGAAAGCGCTTGCTAGCATGTTTATCAGAGATATAGCCAATAAGCGGATCTTGGAAAGCGTCAAAGAGCCGGATGACGAGTAAGATAATACCAATCAGCCCAATATTAAGCCCTAAATCACGGGTGTAAAAATCGGGTGCGTGCACATAAAGCGGTAGCCCAGCAAAAGAAAGGGGTAAAGCGAGAAAGCTATAGTGAAAAAGAGCGGTCTTTTTAGGTGCAGCCGTCATAGAGAACCAAGCAACTTACGTCTTAAATCTGGAGAGCTTGTATTCTTATCAAGCCAAATATTAAAAAACGCCTTACTAAATTCTTTATCTTCTATTTTTCCAATTTTTTGATTGTTCTTATAAAAAATTGCCTCACCATTTTTATCGTAGATACCCGTTAGCTTGACGCCTTTATCGACATCAGGAAAAATCTCTGTCATCTTGTTACGCCATGCTTCTACTGTTTGTGGATCAGCGACCCCTTGATTTTTAATCTCAACAGCGGATCGATCGGCGATTTTTTTACCGGTAATTTCTCTTAAGTAGGAGATTTCTATCGCAAAAGGCTTATCTTGGTCTAATGTACCTTTTGGCGCATAAAGCGCTGCATCATAAACATCCCACATAAGATATTTAAGCCGCCCCTCGCCGACTTTCTGAGCATTGGGGACATATGTGGCAATATATTCATTCGCTTGCACGGGGGCAGCGCCCAATAACAAGAAAA
>JBCDCD010000084.1:0-6284 GCA_039182445.1 Pseudomonadota bacterium
TCTGCGGAAAATAAGTTATGCCGTATGATAAATGGTGAGGCAGAGTTTGGAGTAATGCCTAGAGCATCTGCTGATGAAATTTATGAATTTATTGAAGCGCACTCAGATCAGTTAACGGAGCAAACAAAAGGGTTGGTTAAACAAGTCGCTGATAGCGATGTTTATGCTGAAGCAAGAGTTATTTATAACGGTGAATTGGAGAGAATTAGATCTAAAGCTAGAGAGGCACAATGTACTTAAGCCGCTTGCTTTTGGGTGTTCTGATTGTTCCATCCATGAATGTCATGTAAGGCCCGCTGCGCAAGGGCTTTCTTCTTGGCGCGACCTTTTTCCTTTCCTTTAAGCCCTTCAAGCATTTCCTCGGGCACATCAATAGGCGGGAACAAACCAAAATTCACATTCATCGGTTGGAAGGTGTCGGCGTTACCGCCACCGGTAATATGATTAAGAAGCGCGCCCATGGCGGTGGTTTCGTCGGGGTGATCGATATCAATCCCTAAAGCTTGTGCAGCAGCAAAGCGACCCGTCATTAAACCGACAGCGGCGCTTTCTACGTAGCCTTCACATCCTGTGATTTGTCCGGCAAATCTTAATCTTGTATCGGCTTTCATTTGCAATGTGTTATTCAATAGCTTCGGTGAGTTAATGAAAGTATTGCGATGAATACCACCCAATCGGGCGAACTCCGCATTTTCTAATCCGGGGATCATACGAAAGACATCGGTTTGTGCGCCGTATTTCATTTTTGTTTGAAAGCCAACCATATTATACAGCGTGCCAAGGGCGTTATCTTGGCGTAGCTGTACAACTGCCCAAGGACGTTTGAATTCGCCTTCTTTCGCATGAGGGTTTTCAAGGCCAACAGGCTTCATCGGGCCGTAACGCAAGGTATCCTTGCCACGTGCGGCCATCACTTCAATCGGCATACAGCCTTCAAAATAAGGTGTATTCTTTTCCCATTCTTTGAATTCTGTTTTATCCGCGCCGATCAGCGCCTCGATAAACGCGTAATAATCATCCTTTTCCATCGGGCAGTTAATGTAATCAGATCCTGTTCCGGCTGGGCCCTCTTTATCATATCGGCTTTGCATCCATGCTTTGCAAAAATCGATGGAGTCTTTATGAATGATCGGAGCGATGGCATCAAAGAAGGCAAGCTCCTCTTCGCTGCCCAATTTTTGAATCGCGTGGGCTAACTTTGTATGGTTAAGGGGACCTGTGGCGATAATAACATTATCCCAATCATGCGGGGGAAGGTCATCAATAATTTCACGTTCAATCGTGATTAGCGGATGATTGTTAATCGCTTCGGTGACACCATCAGAAAATTGGTGACGATCGACGGCAAGCGCACCACCGGCGGGGACGGCTGCCTTGTCGCCTTCACGCATGATCAGAGAATTACAAATACGCATTTCTTCATGGAGGACACCCACGGCGTTATAATCTTTATCATCCGAGCGAAAAGAATTGGAGCACACCAGTTCCGCCAACCCATCGGTTTCATGCGCTTCGGTTTTCTGCACCGGGCGCATTTCATGGATAACGACGGGTACACCCATTTGTGCGGCCTGCCACGCGGCTTCGGAGCCTGCGAGACCGCCGCCAATAATATGAATGGGCTTTAAATCACTTGATTTCATGCGGATTTCATAGCAAAAAGACGCAAAATTAAAAAGCCATAAAATATATTGACATAATGTTAATATATTTGTTAGTGTGCGGCAAATTTATACAAAGAGGTGTGTGATGAATGGTCAATCAACAGGAACAGAGTTGGTTCTTTTCCAAAACGATGCAGAAGGTGCAGATGTTGAACAGGATGTTGATGTTGTTGCCCTTGCGACACGTTTTCTTGAGCTTGGAGGCGCATTAGATGATGGTGTACGTCAAGATTCATTAACTAGTGTAACAGTGCCACCTTTTAGCGTTCGGCTGTGAAGTAATTATTTTTTGACCTTTAATGCCAGAACTCGTCCTTCTCGGGCACACGGTTAAAGGCGATTTTGGTGCCAACATTACCCGCGAGGGTTTCGGGGACAACACCGAGCCACACCGTTTCTTTTTTATATTTATCCTGTAAATGATCCAAGGCCGCCGCAAGGCGGTTTTGTTTTTCAATATCTTGATTGTCCTTGGCGATATATTGCTGAAACAAATCATCGGTAATGCAATGCCCTTCGCGTAATCCGTGTAGTAATGTTGAGACTTTTAGGAAAATCATTTTCCGGTTTGAAGGCAGGGGCGCGTTTCCAAAACACTCAAATTCCATTTGCTGCCATAAATCTTTGAGATGGGTCATCATTGTAAACGGATCTTGCGATGCGGGGAAATCGCGAAATCCACCCCATTTATTCCCATCAATAAAACGGAGTTTTAACACCAAATTGGTTGCGTAAAGATTTTTACGCCGCAAACGATAACAAGCCTTAAACAACAAACGCCGCGCCATTTGGCGCGTCTTTTCAACAGTTCGTAAGCTGGGGTCGAGCATCCGCGAATGGCCAAGCATTGACGGCGAGGTTGATTGATAGGGCACATCATAGCCGTGTAACCAGTACCAAAAGCGTTCTCCCTGTACGCTGCGCCAGATAGCACGTGCCTGCTTCGGTGAGGTTTGATAAAGCTGTTCTACTGTATGGATATGGCAGGTCTTTAGGCGTTTGAGCATCGCAATATTAATACCTGGCAAATCAGTTAGTTTAAGATCAAGCAATCGTCCAGGTAGTTCCTCTGGTTTCAACAAAACGAGTCCATCTGGTTTCTCGATTTCTGTCGCCACCTTCGCCAAAAAACTATTGGGTGCGATACCGATGGAGCAATTAATGGCCGGGCCGATATCATGATGAATTTGTTTTTTTATTTTGTTTGCGAGCGTAATTGCATTGTCGGATTGGCGTTCACGCCCCAGTAATAAACAATCAAACTCATCCACCGACCATGTTTTATGAACGGGTAGAACTTTTTCCGTCGCGGCAATAATGCGATGATGATACTCAACATATTTTTTATGATCGGCCTGAATGCACACCAGATCTGGGCAGATTTTCTTGGCTTCATAAATTTTAGTACCTGTCTTGATGCCATAGGCTTTGGCTTCATAAGAGGCGGCAATCGCACAAGTGGCATCGGTCATCATTGGCACCACCGCTACCGGGCGACCCATTAAATCTCTATTCTCATTCTGCTCCACGCTGGCAAAATAGCTGTTGAGGTCTAAAAACAGCCATTTTAACCCCTCTTTTTCGGGAGAAAGCACGGATTGCCCTAAATCTTTGTTCATGTTTTGTTCTATCATATTTTATCGGTCATAAACAAGAAGAATTAGGAGAATTTTAAGAGACTCTTCGGTATCCTGATAAGAAGGGTTTTTCCAAAAAGGGGCGAATATTATGGATCAATTACACGAAGACCGTTTTTATATGTGGCGCGCTGTTGTCGCAATGATGCATGCGGATGGTGTTGTTACACCGCATGAACTCTCTTTCATCAACAGTCATATTGATGATTTACCATTATCGGAAGAGCAAAATAAAATTCTGCATGATGATATTCAAACTGCGCAGGATCCTTATGAAATGTTTTCGCATGTTAATAATGTGAATGATAAACGTGATTTCTTTGCGCTTGCGCGCGCACTGAGTTGGTGTGATGGTGATTTTGCGAAACAGGAACGCCTCATCATTGAAACATTAGAAAGAAGCCATATGGATGATGAAACGGTTGCGGTTCTTGAACAAACACGAGAGATTATGCAAGAAGTTGAGCTATGCGAAAACCAGTGGAATTTTAAGTCTGAGCGCAGCCGTAATCTGTTTGGCTTTTTAAATAAGAAGCAAGCATCTGGTTAACGAAACAACGTCTCTTTTCTAACAGAGCGTAGAGAACCCCTGTAATCCGGAGCATTCATTGGATGTTGCGGATAAGTAACCCCGTTATGCGCGAACAAGACATTTTTATCCCGCACTTTCATCCCTGAAATACGCACAACAATATCCCGCCATCCATTTGTCGTTGTATCAAGCACATAAACTGGGCCGCGAATACCACTCATACCGGCGACCGCCCTAAAATCTTTTTGTCCAGCTTGAAAGACAGCCATGCTGCATCCGTCCCATCCGCACCAAACTTGATGGGGTAAATCGATATAAACAATACCGTCGAGCAAACCATCATTGTTCAAATCAATGCGTTTATGTTTGTAAGTTGTTTGCGCCGGACGGCCATTCGCGGCGACATATTTGGCTACGGCATCGAAGAGCACCTCGTCGGGTGGACCCGTAAAAGCCTTTGAGGGGAGAGGCGTCATACCGCGGTCGGAGGATGATGAACCACCACATGCTGCTAAGACTAAAAGGCTAAAAATCATGAAATACCGCATGGAAAGAGAGTGACGACGGATTGGGGCGATTTCAAGGAAGGAAACAGGGTTTTCCTGCGTTAATTTCGCCAAAAAAGTCCCTTGGTTGACTTCACTTATATATATGCGAAAATTACATATCTTTTTCAGGCCTTTGATGCCTGCCCATCCTTATCAATAGAAAGTTACCATCATGTCTTTTTCCGTTCCAACTATGCAGGATGCTCTGCGCCTTAGTCTTTTTCCTTTTGCGATGGCCATTCTTGTTTTTCTTATCCCAGCCGCAATTGCCGCGACAGGTGCGGGGGAGGGTGTGCCGTTAACAGAAGAGCTTCACGCAGAAATGATGAAAAACCCCTGGGCAATCACCGCGCTGGTGATTTTTGTGCTTTCTTATGTGGCGGTGTTGTTTGAGGAGCGCACGCATTTGCGCAAATCAAAACCGGTGATGCTCGGCGCGGGTTTAATCTGGGTGTCGATTGGGATCATGGCACCAGATTACGGTATTACGCATGATCAGGTGCATGACGCGGTGCTTCATGGTTTGGAAGAATATGGCTCGTTGCTTCTCTTTCTTCTCGCGGCGATGACCTATATCGCGGCGTTAGAAGAGCGGAATGTTTTTGCGACATTGCGCAGCAAGATGGTGATGATGGGACTGAATATGCGCCAAATTTTCTGGGCGACAGGTATCTTTGCCTTTTTCCTCTCACCGATTGCAGATAACCTTACCACGGCCTTGGTGATGGGCGCGGTGGTGATGGCGGTGGGCGCGAATGATCCGCGCTTTGTGTTACTGGCTTGTATTAATGTTGTGAACGCCGCGAACGCGGGCGGCGCCTTTTCTCCCTTCGGAGACATCACTACCTTGATGGTCTGGCAAGCGGGGCATGTTGCCTTTTTTGATTTCTTCCCGCTGTTCTTACCTTCATTGGTTTGTTTTATAGTGCCGGCCGTTATTTTAAATTTCTTTGTGAAGCCGCATAAGCCGCTCGCGGTCACGGACAAAGTCAAAATGAAGCGCGGTGCCAAAACCATTATCTTTTTGGGGCTTTGTACCATTGCGATGGCGGTCAGCTTTGAACAGCTTCTCGGGCTTCCCCCGTTCCTTGGTATGATGACCGGGATGGCGGTGTTGATGATCTCAGCTTTCGTGATCCGTAAGATTGGTAAAAACAAAGATCAAGATTTTGATATTCTTCAACAAGTGCAAAACGCGGAATGGGATACGTTGTTATTCTTTTTTGGGGTGATTTTCTCCGTGGGTGGTTTGACCTTCCTTGGTTACCTCGAATGGATGTCGATCACCTTTTATGACGGGCTGGGCGCGTCGGCGACCAATATTATGATGGGCTTTGCTTCGGCGATCATCGATAACATTCCGGTGATGTTTGCGATCTTGGCGATGGAACCGGAGCTTGATCAATTCCAATGGCTGCTTGTGACACTCACCTGTGGTGTTGGCGGATCGATGCTGTCGATTGGTTCGGCCGCGGGTGTCGCCTTGATGGGGACCGCGCGCGGGAAGTACACCTTTTTTGGTCATCTAAAATGGTCACCGGTTATTATGCTTGGGTACTTCTCTGCTATCGCGATGCACTTCCTTGTGAATGGTGACATCAATCAGCTTGGTGGTTATCTCAACAAAATGGTGGGTGGGTAAATCATGCCGCACATTGTCATTGAGGCTTCAAAGAATGTTGCCAGTGAAATCGATACTGCCGCGATGGTGGAGGCGGCACATCATGCACTAGCCAAAGAACTTGGTGAAGCAACGCGCATTAAAACACGCTTGATTATCGCCGAAGAGGTTGTTGTCGGTGATGATGGCCTCAGTGGTGCGATGGTGCATGTGACTCTGCTCTTGCTCGAAGGGCGCGATCTTGACACCAAGCAACAATATTCCCAAGCGATTTATGAGGCA
>JBCDCD010000085.1:0-6255 GCA_039182445.1 Pseudomonadota bacterium
AGCGATTATAGAGGCAAACTCGGTCGTCATCGCTAGAGAATGGAAAGTTGAACCTTCTAAGGTTATTTCAATAGTTGAAACACTTTCAATACTTGAAACGCTCTCTATCGAGGTCATCGAAATTTTAAGCACAGCAGGAATTGATATTCATATGTCTTTAGAAGCAATCAAGGCTGATCCGTTGAATGCTGATTTAAAATTTTTGCAGGATATTTTATCGATGGAGGATCTACCCGCTGAAACAAAAAAGACGTTTCGACAAGCGCGCTATACAATGCTAAGAATGCGCGGAAGTGCCCCTATAGAGAGACAAGATTTTGGTTGTCGGGCATGTAAGGGGCAAGCAATACCATGCTGTTGTCACTCTATGAATGTAGCATCTGCTGGCGGGTCTGTTGATGGCGGCACTGCAAGATGCCATGTATCCAGATGTGCAAAATGTGGTTGCTGCTGCCTATAATTACTTGCCTAAAATCTTACCTTTGTAGTAGTCACCCGGGAATTCCTGTGGTGGAGGAAGAGGCGGTAGTTCCTTATACACTTCGGCGCATTCTGGCATCAACGTTAGGAGCTGTGGCCATACTTGTACCCAGCCGCGCGTATGGTCGGCATCCTGAACAACGGAGTAGTTGATGCATTCGGATAAGCCCAATGACTGACGATAGCTGTGATAAACGCCCGGCGGAATAACATCATCACCGGCACCAATAAAGTGATGTTGGGGGATATTGGCAAGTTTTGATCCGTAATCGGTTGCTAAAACAGATTCACCAGCCAATGGCATCGCATCATGATAATTCACGCTGTAATTCGGGCTGAGATTACCGGCAACAGTGCGTAAGGTGAGAACGTCATCACGTGTGGCGGCGAGAACAGCGGCAATATTGGCGCCACCGCCATAGCCAACAAGGTGAAAGCTCGTAAGGTCATAGCGTGCAGCCATATCATTGAGTGCTGCTTGATACGACATCATCACTTCAGCTGTGTAGCGTTTATCTTGCCAATAAGCCGCATCGCACCCTTTTTCAGTTGGGTTTTTAACATACTGACAAGGGCGCGCTAGATAGCCAAGGTTTTTACTTTTATCACGAGAAGCCAAATGTAGCGCCACCGGATTCTCAGGTGTGTTGTTTGGTAAAATTTTTGTGATCACATCTTCTGCGTCACGTTTCATGCTGACACCGTCGCCTTCAATGTAAATCGTGGCGGCTTGTCCGCGTTCATGCATTCTTTCCCATGCCTGTATGGAAAAATTACCCGCATCAATATTGCGTTCGACCATAAATGCGGGGCGAGCGATCTGATTGGCTGTCGTCGTATTGAGGTCGGTATCGACGGAGCAGGCGGCTAATGTGACCGCAAAGGCGGAAAAGAGAACAGAAAAGATGATTTTTTGCATGGAAGACTCTCCAAAAGAATTTTCCAATATTATAAAGGCTTACGGGTTTTTTGCCTATGATTAATTTACGGTCTTATTTTTGGGCGGATTCCATCCATCTTTCCAGGCCGCAACGCTTACAATTTCTGCGGCTTTGCCGTTGTCATGAAACCAGCTATCTACGACATATTGTGCTTGAGTTTCCTTTTCTACAATAGTGGCGCTGCGATGCCACCATGGGGCGCTCAGAGTAGGGGAGCGATTGACGGGAAAACCGGGTGTGTGATAGTGCAGCAACCCCATCTGATCGAGTAATATTAGATATGTGGTTGTGTTGGTGGTTTCATCAACGCAATCTTGCTGAAACTGTTGGTTATATTTACTGTTATCGTTATCTTCTAAGATACGAAAAGTTCCGCGCTTATCACTCTCTGTGCCCACAGCTTCGCCAATGTCTTGTTCAAAGATCGCAATCGCTTGCGCGATCTTCTCTCGTTCTGCAGAAGACGACCCCGGTTTATCTTTAAGCAATTTATTGAGTTTTTTGCCCGTCATATCGGACAGCGCTAGAGTGATTTTTCTTTTACACCCGTAATCATAGCAATGAATGAAACCTTCTTTTGTGGGAGGCTGAACGTCTTGAAATCTGAGATAGTCAACAGGATCTCCTTGCGCGCAAGCGGACAAAAAAATGGCAAAGATCAAAGGCAGAAATCGCTTCATGCGCTTTCTAATTCCAAAATAATTGGTGTGTGATCCGACGGCTTTTCCCAGGCGCGCGGCTCTTTATCAATCACGCAATTTTGCGCGCGATCAACGAGCGACGGAGAGAGAAGGAAATGATCAATTCGAATGCCATTGTTCTTTGGCCAAGCGCCAGCTTGATAATCCCAAAACGTATATTTTTCAGGATTTTGATCGAATATTCGAAACGCGTCGTATAGGCCTAGATTTTTAAATTTATGCCAGTATTCGCGTGTTTCATGTCGGAAAAGCGCATCATCCTCCCATGCTTTTGGAGAATGGCAATCTAAGTTATTGGGAATAATATTAAAATCACCGCTAATCAGAAAAGGTGTTTGTTCTTCACGCAATTCATGCAACCGCTTGTATAAGTTTTCCATCCAATTGATTTTATAAGGATATTTGGACCCATCGACAGGATTGCCATTCGGCATATATATATTAATGACGCGCACGCCTTTATAGTCGATCTCTAAATAACGCGCTTGTGGTTCTTCCTCTTCGATTAAATGATCGCGGATAACCACCTGTTTTTCCTTGGATAATATCGCGACGCCATTATAGGCCTTTTGTGTCACAGCCTCAGCTTGATAGCCCATCGCTTCAAACTCGCTGGAGGGAAAATCGATGCCTTTCAATTCTTGTATTAACAACAAATCGGGCTGTTGGGTTTCGAGCCATTTTTTCACATGCTCCAAACGCGCTTTAATCGAATTGACATTCCAAGAGGCAATTTTCATCTCTTATACCGAAAAACTGGTGCCGCATCCGCAGGAGGATGAGGCATTGGGGTTGTTAATTTTGAAGTAAGCGCCGATCAGATCATCAACGTAATCGACTTCGGATCCTTCCAAAAAGGGTAGGGAGATATCGTCTGTGACCACGATGGCGCCGTCGCGTTCAAAGACCAGATCTTTATCAGCTTTTTCAGTTTCTTCTTTGAATTGATATTCAAACCCTTGGCAGCCGCCGCCTTCCACCGTGATACGCAACATCAGGGTGGGCTCATTTTTCTGTTCACGAAGGGCTTTAAGCCGTTTCACAAACGCGTCTGTCATCGTTATACTCATGGCATTACTATAAGGTCGCGGGTACGGAAAGGCAACGCATATGGGAGAGCCAGTAGAAAAACAAGCGGTAGAGGAACAGAGCTATAATTACTGTGCCATGCCACTCGCGGCGTATGCATGCCGTCCTGATCAATCCAAAGGCCGTATCTATGAAGAGCCGGAAAGTGCAACCCGCACCTGCTATCAACGGGATCGGGATCGCATTATTCATGCGTCTGCTTTCCGTCGCCTGAAATATAAAACACAGGTCTTTGTTTATTCGGAAGGGGATCATTACCGCACGCGCCTCACACATACTTTGGAAGTCGCGCAAATCACACGCTCATTGGCGCGTGCTTTATTGGTCAATGAAGATCTTGCCGAAGCGATTGCGCTGTCCCATGATTTGGGACACACGCCGTTTGCGCATATTGGCGAAGAATATCTCGCCGAGTGTATGGAGCCTTATGACGGCTTTGAACATAACGATCAATCTTTGCGCATTCTCACAAAGCTTGAGCGCAAATATCCGGGGTGGGATGGATTGAATCTCACATGGGAAACGCTCGAAGGCGTCGTGAAACATAACGGGCCTATTCAGGTCAAAGAGGGGGAGAAGCTTCCCGCTACGCTTTATGACGTGCAGCATCAAACCGATTTAAAATTGGACACGCACGCAAGTATTGAGGCGCAAATCGCCGCGATTTCCGATGATATTGCGTATAATAATCACGATGTTGAGGATGGCTTGCGGGCACGTATGTTTGATTTGGAAGAGCTTGAAGAACTTGCCCTGATGGGACCAATTATTAAACAAGCGCGTGAAGATTGGCCAGAGGTATCACAACATTACATAGTCCAAGAAACCATTCGTGAGATGATCGGCACGATGGTGACCGATGTACTGGAAGAAACGCAAAAACGTCTCGCAGAAGTGAGCCCGCAAAGCCCGGATGATGTACGCAATGCGGGAAAACAAATGGTCGCTTTTTCGCCCGACATGTACACCAAGGTTGAAGAGTTACGCGCTTTTCTTCTCAAACGCATGTACCGTCATTACACAGTCAATCGTATTTGGATGAAGGTGGAAAAGATTATTCCAGATTTGTTCAACGCCTTTATGAAACATTACAAGATGTTGCCTGATGATTGGCAAATTCGGGTGGAACAGGCCGGTGGGCTTATCGATAATGTCGCCCAAGCCCGCATAGTCTGCGATTATATCGCAGGAATGACTGATCGTTACGCTATCCGCGAGCATGAGAAAATCTTCAATCTCTACTGGGATGTGTGATTCGTAAGAAATCCTTGAGGGCGCAGGGTTTTTGGCATACCCTATAAGCCATGACACAATATGATTTCGACGATAAAGATGATTTAGGATTTCTGGGCTCTATCGGCCCGAAAGCGGCTTTCTTCATAGTCCTGATTGCCCTCTCTTTTATGGTGGGGCTAGTTTGGAAGCTCTATGCAGGCGGCGGAAGCGATAAAGAAGTCAATGTGCCCATTGTTCGTGCCGATACGGATGATTATAAAGTCAAACCCGACGATCCGGGTGGCATGGAAATTCCGTATCAAGACAGCACGCTTTTCAATCGTGAAAAAAGCGATTCTCGTATCGAAAATCTTTTGGCCGAAGACACCAATGAGCCACCAGTGCCCCGCTCTCAACTATTTGCTGGTCTAGCAACAGAGGAAGATCCTGTTGATTTGCAAGAAGGTATTGAAGATGTTTCTATTGATGCCCCCGACGGTGAAGATGAAGAGCGCATTGTGGCACAAGTGCGCGAGGCGGAAACCATTATCGAAGATGTGGTTGAGAATGGTGCGGACGCCCTCATTATTGATCAGGAAGCTGTTGAAGAGGCGAGCGAACAAGTCGTAGAACACACTAAGCCCGTTGTCCCGGAAAAAGTTGAGCCTGTTGTTGCTGAAATAAAACCAGAGCCAGCACCGGAACCAACCCCCGCGCCACCGCCAGTGCCGAAGGTCGCGCCTAAACCAACACCTGCTCCAGCTCCTTTTGTAAGCGCGCCGCCGAGTGGTGGTTACTATATTCAACTCGCCAGTGTGCAATCAAAACCAGCTGCTGATGCTGAATGGCAAAAATTTGTGAAAAAATACGCACCGCATCTTGATGGTTATAGCTATCGTATTGAAACCGCTGATCTTGGTGATAAAGGAGTCTATCACCGTATACAGGCAGGGCCGACCAGCAAAGCCCGTGCTGACGAAACCTGTTCCGCGATCAAACGTACTGATCCGAACGGCTGTCTTGTAAAGGCAAATTAATGACACATCCTGCAGCAATTATTCTTTCCGTCGAAGGTCATCAATTGACCGATGCAGAAAAGCGTTTGTTTGCGAGTGCTAATCCGCTTGGTTTTATTCTCTTCGCCTATAATTGTGACACACCCGATCAAATTCGCGCGCTTAATCATGAGCTCCGTGATTGTGTCGGATGGGAATGTCCGATCTTAATCGATCAAGAGGGTGGTCGCGTGCAACGACTCAAGCCACCACACTGGCAACAATATATGCCGGCGAATAATTGTAATACCGCTGAAGAAGCTGCCGGCGTTGCTTGTTACATTGGTAATGATTTAAGTGAGCTTAATATTGATGTGAATTGTGCGCCTTGTATGGATCTTGTTTTTGAAGAAACGCATGACATCATTGGCGATCGCGCTTTTTCGGATAACCCCGATGATGTGTTTGAAAAAGCCTATGCAGTGTGTGAGGCTTATTTAAAGGCGGGTATAACACCTGTCGCCAAACACATCCCGGGTCACGGCCGCGCGACATCGGATTCGCATTTGGAACTCCCGATTGTCACGACACCGCTCGATGAATTAAAACAAAATGACTTTGAACCGTTCCGCAAATTGGCCGCCTCTGACCTTGCGGAACAGGTTTCGTCAGCACGGGCTTTTCTGGTCGGCCCTGCCTGTATACGGTGATAGACTCCTTTATCACCAAGATCAGCGGTTTCAATACGAGAGCTATAACCATCAAGATGCGGTGCGTATTTTTTCACAAATTTTTGCCATTCAGCATCAGCAGCTGGTTTTGATTGCACACTGG
>JBCDCD010000086.1:0-6250 GCA_039182445.1 Pseudomonadota bacterium
ATTATCTTTTGACGCACGGAAAATCGATAAACCGCCAATCATCGTTGCCGCTGCGGCGGCGACACAAATCGATAAGGCGATAAAGACATCCGATGAAAACATAATATACCGCTTTAACGGACATTATAATGAAAGGCAAGTGGAGCCTTAGGCATATTGTCATCTGCCGTTATTCCTATTAGTCTATAGTATGTCTCAATCTCTGTTTGAAGCCGCGAATTTACAGGATAATGCGCCGCGTCCGCTGGCGGATCGTTTGCGGCCGCAAAGCTTGGACCAAGTCGTCGGGCAGGATCACTTGGTGGGCAAGGATGGCACGTTAACCAAGATGATCGAAGCGGGTGGTTTATCCTCACTTATATTTTGGGGTCCGCCGGGATGTGGTAAGACGACCTTGGCGCGTATTCTGGCTGATCATACGGAGTATCATTACGAACAAATCTCGGCGATCTTTTCGGGTGTCGCAGATTTAAAACGTGTCTTTGCCGAAGCGAAAGATCGTCGTTCACAGGGACAAGGCACTGTTCTTTTTGTTGATGAGATCCATCGTTTTAACAAATCACAACAAGATGCGTTTTTACCCGTCATGGAAGATGGTACGATTATTGTAATCGGGGCGACGACCGAAAATCCATCGTTTGAATTGAATGCGGCACTTCTATCAAGATGTCAGGTGATGGTGTTAAAACGGCTCGATGATGACGCGCTCGAACAATTATTGGAACGTGCAGAAAAAGAAAAGGGGCAATCACTTCCTCTTAATGATGAAGCACGTTTAACGTTAAAAGCCATGGCGGATGGCGATGGTCGGTATCTTTTGACGTTGGCGGAGCAAGTTTTCAATCAGGATCAAACGCTTGATAATCAAGCCTTACAGACGCTGATACAAAAGCGTGCACCGCTCTATGATAAAAGTGATGAGGGGCATTATAATCTCATTAGTGCGCTGCATAAATCGGTGCGGGGGTCGGATGTTGATGCCGCCCTCTATTGGTTCGCGCGCATGTTAGCCGGTGGTGAAGATCCAAAATTCTTAGCCCGCCGCATCACCCGTATGGCGGTGGAAGATATTGGCCTTGCCGATCCTGATGCTTTACCGCAATGTGTCGCGGCATGGGAAACCTATGAACGTCTGGGATCACCGGAAGGAGAGTTGGCGTTGGCACAGGCGTTAATTTATTTGGCCACAGCGCCTAAATCGAATGCAGGTTATGTGGCTTATAATAAATCAATGGCAACAGCCAAAGAAACTGGATCATTTATGCCGCCGTCTCATATTCTCAATGCACCGACAAATCTGATGAAAGATTTGGGGTATGGTGCTGGGTATCAATATGATCATGACGCCGAAGATGGTTTTTCCGGTCAGAATTATTTTCCTGAGAAAATGGATCGTCAAAATTTTTATACACCGGTCGAGCGGGGATTTGAACGCGAAATTCAAAAACGACTCAATTACTGGAATAATTTACGTAACAAAAAGACATAATATATGTTTCACGTGAAACGATTTTAAGAATCTCATAAAAACCAATTATTTAGGAAATTATTCTTAATAAGAAAATACAAGTTTCAAGAAAATGAAAAATTTTGAACAATTTGTCGGAATCGATTGGAGCGGGGCCAAATCCCCACAACGCACATCCAGTATTGCGGTCGCGCGGATTGATCGAAAAAGTACTGATGTTGGATTGCTTCCTGACATTCGATCGCGTATGGAGGTTTTTGATTTTATTTCTTTGATCAATAAAAGAACGCTTATCGGGATTGATTGTAATTTTGGATATGCACATGACATTGTTAAAAAACATCTAGGTGAAAATAAATCGGCACAAGATTTATGGGGTATTGTCGATCAAGTGAATGTAGCAAATGATAATTTTTTTGCTGGTTCATTTTGGACTCATCAGAATTATCGCGATGATTTTTGGACAGCAGGAAAAATGCGCGATGGGTTTGAAATGCCTAAACGTACTACAGAAATTATTTGCTCCGAAAACGGATACGGTAAACCTGAAAGTCCGTTTAAACTTATTGGCGCTAAGCAAGTCGGTAAGGATGGTCTTGCGGGAATGCGGTTAGCGCATCAGCTAAAAAACAAATTCGGAGAAACGATTGCTGTTTGGCCGTTTGATCAAAACATAAATGAAGCAAAAATTGTTATGACGGAGATATATCCGCAGCAGTTTATTATGCGCTCCGGACAAGGCACACAAAAGCTCCGCAATGTTGACGATTTAAATAAAGCGCTTCATTTTTATGGTGTTTCGCCTATTAAAGATGAGGGCTTTTCTGATCATGATGCCGATGCGCTGGTCTCCGCTGCTGGATTGCGCTATCTTTGTGGTCAAAATAAAGATGTTCCTCATAATCTAGCGCAACCAAAAGATATGACGATAGAAGCGCAGCAATATGAAGGCTGGATTTTTGGGGTAGGAGATCAATAAATAATGAACATGATTTTATCTATAGCAGCCGGTGGGGCGATAGGCGCAGTTTTGCGCTATCTCATTTATGCCAGTGAAGCCGTTGCTAAAAACGATTTGTTCCCGTGGGGTACATTGGTCGTTAATATTCTTGGTTCATTTTTTATGGGTGTTTTGGTGATTCTATTCGCGCAAACTTGGAACGCGTCGGAAGAAATGAAAGCTTTTTTGACGATTGGCTTCTTGGGCGCGTTTACAACTTTCTCCGCTTTTTCTTTTGATGTCGTCACTCTATGGGAGCGTCAGGCTTATTGGCAGGTGATTGGATATGGGTCGGCGTCGGTTATCTTTTCAATTATGGGTCTAGTCGCAGGAATGATTGTTACGAGGCATTTGGTGGGTTCATGAGCGGCGTTTATTATATAGAGGTCTCGGATGATGAAAACGGCCAGCGCTTGGATCGTTTTCTACAAAAACATTTAAAAGGTGTGCCGTTCGGCTTGTTGCAAAAACTCATGCGCAAAGGGCAAATTCGTGTTGATAGCAAACGGGTGAAGCCCGCAACCCGGCTGGAGTCTGGCCAATCTGTGCGTATTCCGCCGATGGAAGATAGGCCGCAAAAAGGTCCGAAACCGTTATCGGAAGAGGATAAGAACTTTATCCGCTCGCTCGTGATATATGATGAGGGAGATATTATCGCGATCAATAAACCGGCCGGGTTGGCAACACAAGGCGGCACGAATATTAAAAAGTATGTTGATGGATTGTTACCGGCTTTAAAAAATGAAGAAGGTGTTGTGCCGCGTTTGGTTCATCGACTGGATAAAGATACATCAGGATTATTATTGCTCGCCCGCACTGCTGAAATGGCCCGTGATTTGGGTGAGATATTTAAAGGGCGCGATATTAAGAAAATATATTGGGCATTGACGATGCCAGCACCCGAAATCAATGAAGGAGAAATCCGTGCACCTATTATGAAAGTGGGTGGTGAAGGGTTCGAAAAAATGGTTGTTGATATTGATGGTGGTCAAGCATCAACAACTTTCTTTGATGTGATTGATCGCGCGCATACAAAAATAGCGTTCGTTGCTTTTTGGCCGAAAACAGGGCGCACGCATCAAATACGCGTTCATGCATCGCATCTTGGATGTTCGATCGTGGGCGACAAAAAATATGGATTTGATCCGGAAATGATGGAGGGGGTGAAATACCCGAAACGTGTGCATTTGCACGCACATCAGGTTGCATTCCAACATCCAAAAACCAAGAAAAACGTTGATATAAAAGCGCCTTTGGCGGATGAGCTTGTCGAGAGTTGGAAAAATTTTGGCTTTGATCCAAAAAGTCAGTATGATGCCTTTAGCGATATAAAGAAAAAATAATCATGGCAAAAAAAGAACGTACCAGAGGGCAAAAATTTCTTCGCTTTCTCCTGATAACCTTTCCTATTATTTGTATCATTTTGGGGATTGTGTTTGTTGGTGCGCTGAAAATGGTGGAACGTTTTCCTGAACCGTTAAAACAGGGCTTTGAACAATATTTATCCGAAACAACGCAAACCAATGCGAGTATTGAGAAGATTGAAAGTTTCGCTTTTATTCCGGATGTGAATATTTCTTTTAAAAATTTAAAACTTCACGATCGCTCGAATGCAGCAAACATCAGCATGCAAGCAGATCATATCGCTATGCAGTTACCATTTTGGAGTGTCTTCTTTTCCGGAAGCAATTTGAAAAATATCAAAATTGAAAATATGAGTTCTGAGAATGGTGTTCTACTTCCCTTAGCAATGGATGGTGTGGATTTATCGATTGTGGAAGAAGAGGGGCCGGATCAATTTGGCTCTTTTATAAAAGTCACAGGCCTCTATGGCGGCCAGCCTCTTGAAGCAGAAGTGCAGATTCAAAAAGCGGAAGAAGGATATAAAATACCTTCGGATATTCCGTTTTCTGTAAAGCTTGGACAATCCTCCCTCAATGGGATTATTCAGAAAAATATTGCTAGTATTGAGCTCAAAAATGCCGTGTTCGAAAAAGCGAATCAAAAAGCTGAAGCGCGCGAATTCCATTTGTTAAAATCCGGCGAATATATTATTAATAACCCGCTATCCTGTCTTATTATTCACGGCGATAGCGAAGAGTGTAATCAATATTCAGAATAGTTTTTAAAAATCATGACAAAGCGTTTTTATACAATGGCTTCTGTGGCCAAAACAGATGAGGGATTTGCCGTTCAATTGGATGGTAAGACAGTGAAAACTCCTGGTGGTTTGGAGTTGATGGCGGCCAATCAAGCAGTAGCGGAAGCGATCGTTTTAGAATGGTCAGCACAGGAAGAAGTGATTGTTCCCGATACGATGCCGATCACACAAATTGTGACAACCAAAATTGATAAAATTCGCGATCGAGAAAAAATTACTGAAAGTGTTATGCGTTACCTCGATACCGATCTTGTTTGTTATTGGGCAAAAGAACCTGAAGCGCTTGCGAAACGACAAAAAGAAATTTGGGGTCGTTGGGTCAAATGGTTTGATGAGCATTTCGAAGTACCGCTTTACACGACAAAGAAAATTGATGCGATTAAGCAGGAAGAAGAGGCGCATAAACGCGCTTGGAATTATATCGAGGCGCTCGATGATTCTTATTTCACCATTCTGCATATTATGACCTCGCTCAGTGGTTCTTTGGTTTTGGCGTTGGCGTTTGTCGAGGGTGATATTACGCCGGAAGAAATTTTCCAAGCGAGCTATTTAGAAGAGCTGTATCGTGGTGAAATTTATAACGAAGAAAAACATGGCGCAGCGCCAGATGAAGAGGCGGAACGTGCTGCGTTCCAACGAGATGCTGAGGCGGCTTATCGTTATATAGAGCTTTCCAATACATATGAATGATGGCCTGATTGAAGGCCCTGACGGGAAAGTGCGGTGTTGGTGGCACGGCAATGATCCGGAGTATATGCGCTATCATGATGAAGAATGGGGCCATCCGATTGATGACGATCAACGGCTCTTTGAGAAAATATCGCTTGAAGGATTTCAGGCGGGGTTAAGCTGGCTGACGATTTTACGCAAGCGTGAGAACTTTCGAAAAGCCTTCGATCATTTTGATTATAAAAAAATTCAAAAATATGATGAAAAGAAAATAGAAGCGCTGCTACAAAATGCAGGTATTATTCGCCATCGTGGAAAAATAGAAGCAGTGATTAATAATGCGCAGCAAATGAATGAATTGTTGGAAGAGTATTCTTCTTTCGCGTCGTATATTTGGTCTTTTGAGCCATCAGATGAGGAGCGGCCGAAAAAATTTGATTATGCGACACTTTCAAAAATTACGCAGAGTGAGGCGTCAAAAAAACTATCCAAAGATCTAAAGAAGCGCGGTTGGAAATTTGTTGGCCCGACGACATGCTATGCCTTTATGCAATCCATGGGGATTGTAAATGATCATGTAGAGGGGTGTTATTGTCGCGAGATCATTGAAAAGAAGCGGGCGGCGTTTAAGCGTCCTTCTTAGTCTCTTCTTCGTCTGTATTTGCCGTGGCGAGGCCGAGCTGTTCCAACACATGCGCGAGGCGTTTGGAAATCGGAAGGTTTTGTATGTCTTTTTCGTCAGTCATCACAAGAAAATACAATTTTTGATCATAAAATACAAGAAAAATTGTCATGAAACCACAATTTTATTTGTATATCCTATTGTAATGATTTTACCCAAAATGCCCAAGCTTTCGGATCGTATTAAATACATACGCAAGCTTAGGGATCTCTCCCAAGCACAATTGGCTGAAATGGCCGGCACGACGCAACAAGCGATTCAGCAGGCGGA
>JBCDCD010000087.1:0-6082 GCA_039182445.1 Pseudomonadota bacterium
ATAGAGCTTGCTTTGTTTTCTCTTGTGATATCTTCAAGGCCTAAAATAACAGCTTCTTCTGTTCCACCCTCATTATCTAAAATTTTCATATCGAAGGCTTCCCTGATTTTAAAACGCTCAGGTAATTCACGGATAGTTTCTCTCAGGAAAACCTCTTGTAGTCTGAGAGCTTCATCTCTCCCCAAGGTTTTCGAGTTAAAACGTAAAGCAATATATTTCATGGCTCACTCCTATAAATTATAGAAAATACCTATAGAGATCAAAAATCTTTATGTCAATAAAATATTACTTCATTTTTGCGGCGTTGAGCGCTACACCCAATAGATGGTTGAATTTCTTGGTAGCTATTATCTCTGGATCCAGGCGCTGCATATTATCGCGGTGATGTCGTGGATGGCGGGGATGCTGTATTTGCCGCGTTTGTTTGTCTATCACGCGCAATCCAAAGAACGCTCCGAACAGTCCGAAACATTCAAAGTGATGGAGCGCCGCTTGCTCAAATTCATCATTAATCCGGCGATGTTGCTGACCTTTATCTTTGGCGGTTTGATGCTCTGGGTTAATCCCGCGCTTTTCTCTGAACCCTGGATGCACGCGAAACTCGCCGCGATTTTTTTGCTGGCCGGAGTCCACGGCATGTTTTCAAAATGGCAACGCAATTTTGAATTTGATTTGAACACCAAAAGCGCAAAATTTTATAAAATCTGGAATGAAGTCCCGACCGTGTTGATGATCATTATTGTCATTATGGCGGTGGCGAAACCGTTTTAATGAAAACGAAACACTTCGTGAGGGCAATATGAAGTTCCTGTTAGCTGACAGGTAACGTAGTATTCTGCAGCTTCTAGTTGCTCTAACGAATATCGCATCGCCTCTTCCGGCTTCGTTTTCAATGCTTTTTTTGTTTTATTAAACGCTTGATGTAACGCATTTCTTCCCGCGTATCCTTCAATGTTATTAAACATTCGCAAGTGCGTAGGATCTAATTCTTCAGTGTCTTTAAAATCAAAAATTGTAAATTCGCACCCGTGTTTTTTTCCTGCATAAAATTTAATAACGTAGCGAACAAAATCCAAACAATGATCTATATCATCAAAAGCCATATCAACACGATCAGGAGATTCTGCTATACCGATGTTGTAATCCCGATCTGATTGCTCATGAGATGCTTTTAAGCCATCGATATAATCTTTAAAAAGCTCTGATTGGCTCATAAAGACCAGTCCGAGTTTACCATTTTGTGTTGTACCAAACCCAACAGATATATCGCCTTGGTTAAAGCCTGCTTTGTAGTGAGCAAAATCCTCAAGCATTCCGGCCATCATACGCATTAATGCCCATAGGGCGTTCTGTATTGAAGGGCTTGTTATATCTCTAGGTTGGCGCTGCGGCCTTAGCTCACTCATAAATTATGTCTAATTAATCAATATTGTAAAATCAAGCGTTAATTTACCACTTGACAGAATGTGTGTCCGCGCCTATAACACGAATTATCTTATCTGAACTTCACAACATTTGTTGAAAAACGCGCGGAATTCCGCACTTTGGGAGCAAAAGCTCCGATGTCAGATAAGCAAAGTTCCAATATTAACAATTTTTTAGACAATATCATTTTACAATAGAAATAGGCGTACGGGCGCTCTCTTTCAAAAACTTCCATAAAAGCAATGAATTTACAGGAATTAAAAACACGCTCCCCATCTGAATTGTTGGCTTTCGCAGAAGAGCTGGAGATTGAAAACTCCTCTACGATGCGCAAGCAGGACATGATGTTCTCAATCCTGAAATCCCTCGCGGATCAGGGCGTGCCGATTGCGGGCGGCGGTGTTTTGGAAGTGTTGCAAGATGGTTTTGGTTTCTTGCGCTCTCCGGAAGAAAATTACCTTCCCGGTCCGGATGATATTTATGTCTCCCCGTCACAGGTGCGTAAATTTGGATTGCGTACAGGGGATATTGTCGATGGTGAAATCCGCGCGCCAAAAGAGTCTGAGCGTTATTTCGCGCTTCTTAAAGTCAACACGATCAACGGTGAGGCTCCGGAAAAAGTCCGCCACCGTATTAATTTTGATAACCTCACACCGCTCTACCCAGAGCGCAAAGTGAAGCTTGAGTTGGATGATCCGACCAAGAATGACAACACACAGCGTGTGATTGAATTGACCTCGCCGATTGGTTTCGGTCAGCGATCCCTGCTAGTGGCGCCGCCACGTACCGGTAAAACGGTGATGCTCCAGAATATTGCAACCTCCATTGCGGAAAATCACCCGGATGCCTATCTTCTCGTTCTTTTGATTGATGAAAGACCGGAAGAAGTGACCGATATGGCGCGTAACGTGCGCGGCGAAGTCATTTCATCCACTTTTGATGAGCCAGCGTCCCGACACGTACAGGTCGCTGAAATGGTGCTCGAAAAAGCGAAACGCTTGGTTGAGCACAAACGCGATGTGGTGATCTTGTTGGATTCCATCACGCGTCTGGCTCGTGCTTACAACACGGTGGTGCCGTCTTCTGGTAAAGTTCTCACCGGTGGTGTGGATGCCAATGCCTTGCAACGCCCGAAGCGTTTCTTTGGGGCTGCGCGGAATGTCGAACAAGGCGGATCCTTGACCATTATCGCCACGGCCTTGATTGATACGGGCTCACGGATGGATGAGGTGATCTTCGAAGAATTTAAAGGGACTGGTAACTCTGAAATTGTTATGGATCGTAAGATTGCCGATAAGCGCGTCTTCCCAGCGATCGATATTCAAAAATCCGGTACACGGAAAGAAGAATTACTCGTCGATAAAGATACACTTCAGAAAATGTGGGTACTCCGCCGTATTCTTAATCCAATGGGCACCGTCGATGCCGTTGAATTCCTTCTTGGTAAAATGAAAGAAACCAAGAACAATGATGAATTCTTCAACGGGATGAATCAGTAATCTCTTTTAGTTTGTCTGTATGAGAAACACGACCTTTTGTGTTGAGACGAATTTTTTGTCTTTCATCCGCGCGATGGTGACGTCGGCACCGTTGCGTAAATTGGCATCAATACGATCTTGCATCGTCAGCCCCAATTCCTGCATTTGCCCATTCTCAAAAATCAGTGAGAATTTTTGCACCGCCGGGTCGTACTGAATGTAATCAACATCACCGGCGAGCTCTTCATAATGCACCAATAAAATATCAGCTTTATCATTGGTGAAAAGGCCGCAGCGCATCGTGTCGCCGAGGCTATTGAGAACAGGTGTATGTTGCGGGCAATTTTCCATGTTTAGCATTATTATATCTCTAAAGTTGGTCCGCCATTGTTATTGAGGCCGGGGCCTGTTTTATCCAGACCGGAAACCGACGCATCAAACTTCATGCCCATGGCTTCCATGTCAGCATACACCTCTGGGTGGTTGGCAGTGCCAACCCAATTTCCATCTAAATCAGGCATAAGATTCCCCCTCTATACCCCTATTAATATGGTAACTTATTATCTCAAAAGAGAGCAAATAAACGGTTAATTTTTGCTGTTTTTTGAAGAATTTAAGCAATGTCAAAAGTTTGGTTTTGAGGGCCAACCGTAGGAGCAGAGCCATCTAGTTCTCTACGCGGTAATTGGTCAGCAGCGACATTCGCACCGGCTTCCGCGACCTCTATCACAACGCCCTCATCACTTGCCGTGATCGCATTAAACGGCCCCTCGGGCAGCTCTATTTCCAACGATGCGCCTTGACGTTGAAAGTTTTGATTGTAATCCCACTGATCTGTACCGCCAATTCGAAGATTTTCTTGTGTTTGGTATCCGGTGTCTTGCGGGGGCTCATCATAATATTTTTCCATGTATTCATTGGTAGCGGTTTTTGCTTCAGCTTCATTTTCTACTGTTATGCCATCATGCCCGAGCGCTTTGTGTTGTAGTTCTTCAACCAGCATCCTTTGAATTGATAAGTCGTGCCACTCGCCTGTTTCCGGGCTTCGATATTGTAAAACCGCATCTTTACCTGAAATGCCTATATTTTCTTCGTCGCCTAATTTATAAGCAGCTGTGAATCCGTCAGGATTGCCCATAATGTTTATTTTTCCGTCTGGATCGTTTGCAGCGGCGTCTTTTATCATCTGACGCCCTTCTGGCGTGCTAGCGATTTCTTCGAGGGCGCTTCGAATAGAGGCAATGTCTTGTTCATGCAGCGCTTGTGTTTCTGAAGGGTCTCCTCCATAGGGATTAGGTACCAACTCATTTGGATCTTCAAAAGTGAAATAATCATCGATATTCATTAAGCACCGCCCCTTTATTATGGTATCTAATAATAGAAAAAAAGTGCAAATATTTGGTTAATTTCTGCGGCTTTGAGAGGATTTGCTGCCGATTTACGCATAAAGCCTAAAATTTGAACTAAACACGTCCTAAATCCAAAACGATATGAATTGTCATAATGTAACTATTATGGTGAAATAAAACTATAACAACGACGCAAGTGGGTTGCGTAGCCGTAGCGGGTATACCCGCCTGAGGCAAAAATAAAAAAGTAGTAGGTTTTAAAAAATGGGTTCAACAGCTTTTCACACGAAATGGAATTTACGCCGTCCGCGCCGTATTGTGCGCAGTCCCCGTCGTATGTTCCGTTTGTTCTTTTTGTTGACCCTGATTTTCAGTTTTTCTGTTGCGGTGCCGGCAAACGCCATCGAAACAGTCAAGGCTTCTGCACTCATCCCGGAGGAAGTGAGTGCCGATACATCGCTCTCCTTTACGCAAAAAATTCCTCCCCGTAAGACGGCCAACACTGATCCGTGTCTTCCCCTCTTAGGATCCGTGAAGCCTCTCTCCTCGCGCTTCAACGCGCCTGGCCGTCCAGACAGTCGGCAAAACGCCGGCAAAACAGCTGCTCCTGTGGCACTCGGCTTCGTATTGGGTGTTCGTATTGCCCTTGGCCCAAAAGAAGTCATGAAAAACCGCAAGAGAGTAGAGATCGGACCAGAAATTCATACAGTATCGACCGGCGGCATTAATAATCGTGCCCTCGCTATAGCCGCTTATCGGTCTTGTAAGAATGAGCATGCTCTAAAGCAAGATGGTCGATAATTAACATGTAGATCCATAGCTACATGTCCCTTGATCGCTCCCGCTTATACCCTTAGGCGGGAGCGATTAGTTTATATTAAAGGGCCGCGACTGCGGCCCCGCCCTTTATAAAGGGCGAAAGCCTATGTGGCGATTGAACATCTCAATAATTTTACATTATTGAGATTATTATAAAGGGAGCCAAAGAATAGATTTCCCGAGTACTAGGACAGAGATCAAAGCAACACTAAAAAACAAACCGGCCGCGATCGCAATAGGCGGCCCAATTGCTATGCGAATGCGTTTTTTCTTCGCTGCCCGTGCCGGATCAATTTGTTCAATAATTTTGGCGATCGGGCGTTTGCTTAACAACAACGTTAAGACGTACGCCAATCCCATTCCACCCAAAAGCAGGACGACATCAATGACGATGATCAAATTGCCTATCGTTAAGAGGGACCCTCGAATTGGCCCGGCAAAATAAAGCGCATCGATAGCTGCAAGCGCACCACCAGCCGCCGCATAGGCCATCCATCTTGCGGTGCGCGACGCATTATCGAGCGCTTTGCGCGATAAAAGGATGCTTTCTTTGACAAAACGATTGCTCACACCGATCGGATATTTCTTTTTGAGGCTTTGCATCGCCTTTTTGCGCGGCATTTCACTCGAAAACAGGATTGAATCGGCAAAAAAACGTCTTTTGATCAGTTTTTCGATGCTTTGTTGCGCTGCAGGGGGATTATTAGCTGCTTTTTGGAGTCTTCCGAATGCATTTCTTAGCAAAACTTCCAAAAAGTCCGGCAATTGGATCATTTTACCCTTAAAACCGATGATATCGCATCGATAATCCTGATCTTTGATTGAAAATTCCATTTTGCCCAATGGAAATTGTGTTTGATATTGAATCGCGAGCCCGCCATCATCGCGTTTGATCGGTTCCGGGTGAATGTGAAAGTGCTTTTTCTCCGCCATACGCGGGCCAGAGCCTTCCAGAACATGAATGGCGGTCGGCGGCAATTCCGCGCGATCAATTTCAAAAGAGGTTTTCAG